>JBJKQZ010000439.1:0-4315 GCA_046704865.1 Terriglobia bacterium | reverse complement strand
CCGCCGCAACGTGGCACGATATCGGAAACAAGCGGCCGCGCTCCGGCATTTTACGCCGGACAAAGCGGTTGTTTCGAAACGCATTCACTGAAAGTAAGGCAGGAAAGGAGGCGACGCCTAAATTCTGCCGGGGAGGTGTCACACGAATCAAGACAAGAGAATTATCCTGGGATATTGCGAGCAACACAACCTTGAGAGGGCCGGTGTGCGAGAGCTTCGTGCGATTGAAGCCGAATTGCAGCGTCTTTCCAGCACCCACAACAAATCATGCCTTTCCTATATTGCCGGTGTTCTGCGTGAAGCCGGAACACCGGTGGAATATACAGAGCCTCAAAATCCCATCAGCAAGCCCGAAGTAGAGGACCATCATGAATTGCGTGCAAACGGACTCCTCAAATTTCGTGATCTCAACTGCGCGTTGACTTCACTTCAAAGAATTGACGCACTTTACCGGCAATACCGGGAAGTTTCTGACCGTGTTGGCACCAGCCTTGTAAGGGAACTTGTGGCAAAGAGCCAGCAGCGCGCAAGAGGCATGTCTGCAAACTCCCGCCTAGGCCTGGGAAAACGGCACGAGAAGCAGGAAATTGCGCAGTGGCTCAAAGTCTGGCTTGAAGTTCCCGACCTGTTCTATGACTGGCTGGAAATGCGCCTGAATTCCCGGGAATTCCAGCGGCTATTTCCGCATTTCGATGGCCGGTCCGCGCATCGCGCAGGAAAACGCAGTTTTTCTATTTAGTTTTTGCCCGTGCCACTTTAAAATCCTTATTTGCCCAATAAGTACCCTCTGTCGCGCTCAGCGCGCGGAAATCAGGAGTATGCGAGTGCCCGTTCGAGACAAACTGATTGTTGCCCTGGATTTCAATACCGCCGAGAGCGCCACGCAAATGACGGACAAATTGCGCGGTCGCGTGGGCATGTTCAAAGTTGGGATGGAAGCCTTCACCGCGGAAGGCCCGATGCTTGCCCGTTATTTGATCGATTCCGGCGAAAAGGTTTTCCTGGACCTCAAGTTCCTTGACATTCCCAATACTGTTCGAGGCGCCTGCCGGGCGGCTGCGAGGATGGGCGTTACGTTGCTGAACATTCATGCGCTGGGCGGGAGAAAGATGATGAAAGCGGCGCTTGAAGGAGCCATCGAGGGTACGCCCAGTGACAAGCCTCGCCCGCTCGTGTTGGCCGTCACGATCCTCACCAGCCTGGCGGCCGAAGACCTCGAAGACTTGGGTATCGCGGGGCCTCCCGAAAGTGCGGTACTGCGTCTGGCTCGCATGGCGCAGTCGGAAGGTCTCGACGGCGTGGTCGCATCGGCAAGAGAGGTTTCCGCGTTGCGCAAGGCATGCGGACCCGGTTTTGTAATTGTAACACCCGGCATCAGACCCGCGGGAGCTGCAGCAAACGATCAGTCGCGGACAGCCACCCCGCAATCCGCGCTGGATGCAGGAGCGGATTACCTGGTGGTCGGCCGCCCCATAACAGCAGCTCCGGATCCTGCAGCGGCGGCGGAGGCTATTCTGGAGGAAATGCAACAATCCTCCAGGCACATTTCAGAATCTGCATAGGACAACTCATGACACAAGACGAAATTCTCAGGATCTTCCGGGAGTATTCGGCCCTGCTGGAGGGCCATTTCATTCTTTCATCCGGCCTCCACAGCGACCGGTACATTCAATGCGCTTTGGTATTGCAACATCCGCGCGTAGCTGAACAGCTGTGTGTTGATCTGGGTCCCAAGCTGGGTGAACTTGGCGCAAAGACCGTGGTGGCGCCAGCACTGGGCGGAGTGATTGTGGCCCATGAAGTCGCCCGCGCATTGGGCCTGAGAGCGCTCTTTACTGAAAGGCAGGATGGCAAGATGACTCTTCGCCGCGGTTTTCATCTGGAAGCTGATGAGCCGGTGCTGGTAGTTGAAGACGTTATCACTACGGGCAAATCCACCCGCGAAACGGTCGATTGCGTTCAGGATGCGGGAGGGAAAGTCGTCGGCATTGGTGCTCTCGTCGACCGCAGTGGAGGCAAGGTTTCCTTTGACGTTCCCAGCGCAACGCTCGTCACCCTGGATGTAAAAACCTGGGACCCCGATAATTGCCCGCTTTGCAAAGCTGGCAAACCAGCCGTGAAACCCGGCAGCCGTCCCGGTGCTACCAAGCCCGCCAAGCAATCTTAGCCCGATTTCCGAATGCATATCTGTGATCAATTCATGCCCATCAGGCTGGCGCAGTGTCCGCATCGGGCAGCGTTTGTCCAGGTGGTGTGAACGGTGCGGGCGGCGGAGAAATCCGATTTCCCAATGTCTGATAACGCGACCCCATGAAGTGGATGACATAAGCCTGAAAAAACACCATTGCCGGCGCGGAAATAAAAGCAATAACATACAGTATTAATGCCGCAATAACGGCTCCCAGAACGACTGCGATGGCAATCACTGGAAAACTCCACAGAAGTCCTGAAGTTTTCGCAAAAAAGTAAGCTGCAACGCCCAAAAGCGATATTGGGATGAAAAGCAGGAACACGGCAATCAGGGTCAGAATCCCAAAAAGGATGGCGCTGCCCACTACAAGAACAATCTTCATCAAGACGTATCCCGCATAGGATTTCTTTTCAAGGCGGAGCATCGCGATCACCCTGCGCCACCCCTCAATGACTCCCACGTTTTCAAGCGCCATCACCGGGATCACAAAGTCCCTGGCAAACAGCGCGATCAGCGCCGCCGCAAACACCAGCGAAAGCAGCACTAGGACGGCAGCGAGGCCGCCCAACACCAGCAGCACAATGTGCCCGCGCGGATTCCTGAACGCCCCGGTTGCCACCACTGCAAGGATGACGACTCCAATCAGTATTCCCAGGGCCGCTGCAACACCCAGCGCCAGGCAGATCCTCCAAAGAAAAAATCGCATCCCCTGATGCCGCCACCGCCGCCAGTCCTCTTTGATGTTGCACCGGTCCGTAAGGACGGAATCAAAAAGAACAAACCGAAAAACGCTGGAGACATAAATCCAGAATAATAATCCGACAACGGCAAGCAGGCCGACCAGGATGATCCATGGAAGAAATCGCTTAAGATATTCCCAGTGAGGGCGAACCAGATCGAGGTATAAATAGCCAGCCCTTCTTCTTGACGGCATGGTGAAATTCATCCCGCCCCATCCGCTGCTGCCATAGAACTCACCCGTGGCCAGGGCCACAAACCCCATGCGAAGCCAGAAGCCAAGCCGGAATGGCCGGAACAGCTCTTTCCCGGTTCGATCAAATGCAGGCGAAATAGCGTCGATCGCAGAGAGCGGAGGCATTTGAACCTGCCGTGACAAGCCGCGTCAAGCCATTGCCAGTTACGCCAACGGCGTTGCCGGGCCCATATGTGAATTAAGGTCTGGACAAACCTGGCTGGAAACAGCAGCCAGCAGCAGTACGTTAGGATGCGGAGCAGGTAAAGTCAAGCACAAGGCCGCAATACATTCTGCCCGTCAGCGCCGGAAGACAATTTGCCCCCGCGCGACTGTATAAGTAACGGCGCCCCGGAACTTCCACCCGTCAAATGGCGAATTCTGGCTTTTGGAAAAGCCCTCAGCGGTACGGTAGGTCCATTCGACTTCGGGATCGAACAAAGTAATGTCTGCAACACCTCCCACACGAATCCTGCCAAGCGGCTTATTGATAATGTTCGCAGGTTTGGAACTCATCAACGCAATCAACTGCCCGAGCGAGATTTTCCCGGGGTGGACCAACTGCTTGAGGCCAAGCGCCAGAGCGGTCTCCAGGCCGGTCACGCCGAATGGCGCTTCTGCCATGGACCGCGATTTCAGCTCGGCTGCGTGCGGCGCGTGGTCCGTGGCAATCGCATCCACAACTCCATCCTGCAGTCCGATCAAGAGCGCTTCCACGTCCGAGGCCTTGCGAAGCGGAGGATTCATCTTGGCGTTGGTCCCGTAACGGGTAACATCCTCATCGCTCAGCGTAAAGTGGTGCGGAGTGACTTCGCAGGTTACATGCAATCCGCGGCTCTTGGCTTCACGCACCATCTGGATGCCGCCGGCCGTTGACAGGTGCGCTACGTGCAGATGCCCTCCATTGGATCGGGCAACCTCGATATCGCGCGCGATGCATTCATCTTCAGCGCTGTTCGGAATGCCGCGCAGACCCAGGGAGTTGGAGTGGACGCCTTCATTCATCACGCCGCCGGCACTCAGTTCCGGAACTTCGCAGTGGTCGATGATCGGTACGTTGAGCGCGTTTGCCCGCTCGAGAGCTTCTTTCATCAAGGCCGCCGTTTTTACGGGTTTGCCGTCGTCTGAAAAACCCACCGCTCCGGCATCCA
>JBJKQZ010000438.1:0-7601 GCA_046704865.1 Terriglobia bacterium | reverse complement strand
TCCCATGTAAATGAGATCACCACCGGAGAAATAGGCCATGCTTATCTGTTGCGCGTCCTGGCTGAGGCGGGGCGGTCCGACGTGATCTTTGCTATGCACTCCCGGACCACCGCACCCGGCTATGGATATATCCTCGCGCGGGGAGCAACGACACTGACCGAGTCGTGGACAGCAACCCGGCGCTTCTCCCAGAACCATTTCATGCTGGGGCACATTGAAGATTGGTTTTACCGCAGCCTCGCAGGGATTAGCCAGGCGTCCGACAGCGTGGGCTATGAAAGAATCATCATCAAGCCCCAGCCCGTGGGTAACATCACATGGTGCAAAGCTGATTACAAATCCGTGCGTGGCCGGATTCAAAGTGACTGGTCCATTCACGACGACATCTTCCACCTGAACGTCGTCCTTCCACCCAACACCACAAATGAGGTTTACGTGCCGGCGAAAAGCGCAGTGTCTGTAAGCGAAAGCGGACACCCGGCAGAGCAGGCGGATGGTGTTCGGTTCCTGCACCTGCAGGACGGCTACGCGGTCTTCACGGTTGGGTCTGGTACATATCATTTTGCTGCGCCCGCCATGTGAATCCTCCGGGGGTTTATTGACAGTGATGGAACTGCTGGGGCATTCTAATAGCACTGCAACGAAACGCGATGCAGCAGATGGAGGCGATGATGGAATACAGCCTTCCGTTGCTGTATTTGGCCGGAACGAACCCTGCATATGCGGTGTTCAATTTAGCGAAAGACGCCATCGTGTTGCAGGACACAAGTAGCAAGTCATCGGGCCGGTAGCTCAAGTGGTAGAGCATTGCCCTTTTAAGGCAAGGGTTCCGGGTTCGAGTCCCGGCCGGCTCACCAGCAGTATCAGCTTAGTTTGATCTCGTTTGGGGCCCCTTTGATTAGAGTTTCTCCACAGGTTCTACCACGCCATCGCCTTCCGGGTTTCACACATGAATGAGATTCTTCATCTCTCCGCCAGCGCCATGGCGCGCTCCATCCGTGACAAGAAGTTTTCCTCGGTCGAACTGATCCAGGCTCATCTTGAACGTATTGCGGTCGTGAATCCCCAGCTCAACGCCATTGTCCAACTGCGCGCTACGCAGGCCCTCGACGAAGCCCGCACGGCAGACGCATTGGTTGCTCGCGATGAAATCCAAGGCCCGCTTCATGGCGTGCCGGTAACTTTTAAAGATGCGATTGAAACCGCCGGGACCATCTGCACGGGGGGAACACTTGGGCGGCGCAGCTTTGTTCCCCGACAGGACGCTGCAATTGTAAAGCGCCTGCGCGATGCCGGAGCCATCGTGCTGGGAAAAACGAACTGCCCGGAAATGGGCTGGGCATGGGAATGCGACAATCTGATCTACGGCCGCACGAATAACCCTTACAACCTTGACCTTTCTCCCGGCGGATCGAGCGGCGGCGAGTCCGCCATCATCGCAGCGGGAGGTTCGCCACTGGGCTTTGGCAGCGATGCCGGCGGCAGTGTCCGCTTCCCGGCAAATTGCTGCGGGATTGCGAGCGTCAAACCGACTTCCGGCCGCATCCCGCGTACCGGGCATTTTCCCGGCCCCGGCGGAACCCTTGATTCGCTTTGGCAGATTGGCCCTCTGGCGCGAAGCGTGGAAGACCTTGAACTTGCGCTCAAGATTGTTTCCGGGATCGACGGGCATGACCCGGCGATCGTTCCAGTTCCGCTCGGCCAAATGGCAAATGTTCACCTGAAAGATCTTCGCGTGGCTTTCCTTACAGACAATGGAATAGCCACTCCGGAACCAGAGATCTCTGAAGCCGTCCACAGGGCTTCAGCGGCACTTTCCGAGGCAGGAGCCAGAGTGGAGGAAGCGCTCCCGCCGGGGATCGCCGAGACTTTTGAAATTTATCGCGGCCTGTTCTGCGCTGACGGCGGCGCGGGGCTGCAAGCGCTGCTCGAACTGGCTGGAACTGAACAGATTCACCCACTCCTGAAGCAGGCGCTGGAGATTCAGCGCCAGAACGGAATTTCAATGGCCGACTACGGCGTGCTCGTCGCGCGTTGGGACGCCTTCCGCAGCGCGATGCTCGGATTCATGGACCGCTATGATGCTATTCTCAGCCCCGTCTGCAGCTTTGCGGGCATGGTCCACGGGGCAACTTACAAACGACTCGCGGCCTTCAGCTACACCATGACTTTCAACCTGACCGGCTGGCCCGCAGCCGTCGTACGTGCTTCAACTTCTTCGCAGGGATTGCCCATCGGAGTCCAGGTCGCCGCGCGTCCCTGGAATGAGCATGTGGCGTTAGCTATCGCCCAAGTGCTGGAAGAAGCCCTTGGAGGATGGCATGCCCCTCCGATCTAGAGCGTTCGCGAACCCACAATCGTTACACAACAGCAGTGCCGGAATTCTCATTCCAGACAGCTTTCTTCCCGGCAATGTAGGAGAGGTTTACCATGTGCCCGGCTGCTGCCGCGCGGTGCCCGACCTCGGCATTTTCACCGCACTGTTTCCGCGACCGCACGCACTCAAAGAATTCCGCCATATGCAGAGTGGTTGGGTCCGCATTGTCCTTGGCCTGAACCTCCTGCTGTGGCGGGGCCTTCCGGGCGGCCTCCTCACGGCGGTTACCCACATTCATGAACTCTTCCTGCAAGGCGACGGGCCAACTGTCAATGGAATACTTGTAGCCTTCGCGGTGTGAGTCAATACCGTAGGTCATGGACGTACCACCCAGCGGCAGTACCAGAGTTCCATCCGTGCCCAAAAAGTGGATGCCGTTTCCTGTTACGCTTTCTGCGTTAAACGTGGAAGCCATGTTGACGTGGAATCCCTCCGGATACTCGAACAGCGCGTCAATCGTATCCGGCACCTGGCGCCCGTCATGCCGCACCAGGATGCCGCCCGTGGCCACAACACTGGTAGGCATGGTGGCGCCCAGAATGTAGTGGATGGAAGTAATCAGGTGGACAAACAGGTCGGTGGTGATCCCGCCGGAATAATCCCAATACTTGCGGTAGCGGAAAACGCGCTCAGCTTCAAAGGGCCTTTGCGGCGCAGATCCCAGCCACTCTTCCCAGTTGAAATTGACCCCGTTCTTCAGGTCAGGTGGGATGGGATAGTTCCATGCGCCCGCGGAACTGTTTCGATTGTAGGCCGCCATCACCTTTGTAACTTTCCCCAGCTTGCCTGTAGCGACCATCTCCCTGGCAATCCGGTTCTGGCTGGAGGAAATCCACTGGCTGCCCACCTGCACGATTCGCTTTGCTTCGCGGGCCGCATCAATCATTTTTTGCCCATCTTCAATCCGATGGGTCATAGGCTTTTCAATGTAGACGTCCTTGCCGGCGGCAATTGCATCCAGGAACAAGGGAGAGTGCCAGTGGTCCGGAGTGGCGATCACCACGGCGTCAATGTCTTTGCGGTCCAGGAGCTTCTTGTATTGGGCATAATTGGTGTCGATTTTGCCGTCGGTCCGCTCTTTGGCCCGCTCCAGATGCCCCTTGTAGCAATCACAGACTTCCACAAGGTTGGCCTGCCCGGTTTTCCTGGCCGATTCGAACAGGATGTTGGCACGAATGCCGAAACCGATAAATCCCACGTTCACCCGGTCGGCTGGCGCGGCGGGCCTGGGCAATGCGGCAGCCTCAGCGGCCTCCGCCACCGGCTTCCCATTCAAAAACAGACCCAATGCCGCGGCACTCGTTGCACCCCGGCGAATAAACTCTCGGCGGTTAAAACCAGACATGGCCCAACCTCCTCGCATTGATTCATTCCTGACTCTGCGCTCGAAGCATCCAGAGGATGAACGCATCCGCAAAATGGACCGTTCCGGCGCTTCGCCTGCGTATACCTGAATGAAATGCCATTTCTCCCGTAGTTTCTGTGATCCCCGTCACTCCCTGTGCGCGAAATCAGTGAGTTTGCTATGCTGTAAAACTCAGCGCAAGCTGATTTATGCCGAATTTATTTTGAGAGGCATCATGAGTAAGGCCAATAAACAAATGCTCCCGCGACTACCCAAGCTCGCTTACCGGAACGAACGCTTTATGGACAGCGCCGACGCGCGCACGCTGCGCATCGTGGCGGAATATCTGGAACCGCAGGTGCGACTGCGCCGTGCGGGCGTGCAGAATACCGTGGTCTTTTTCGGCTCATCGCGCGTGCTGCCCTACGACAAAGCGCGCGAAAAACTCCAGGCGGTGTTGACCCGCGCCAAGTGCGGCGGCCCGGCGCCCACACACGAAGAATTGCGCGCCGCGCGCATGGCTCTGAAGATGTCGAAATATTACGAGCAGGCGCGGGAACTCTCTCATCTGATCACCACCTGGTCGCTGGGCCTGAAGAACGGCAAACATTTCCTAGTAGTCTGCTCGGGAGGCGGTCCGGGAATTATGGAAGCCGCCAACCGCGGCGCCCATGAAGCCGGGGGCGTCTCCATTGGTTTCAACATTCGCCTGCCGCAAGAGCAGTATTCGAATCCCTACATCACTCCGGAATTGGGCTTCCTTTTCCGCTACTTTTTTATGCGGAAGCTCTGGTTCGCCCAGCCCTCGCGGGCCGTTGTAGTCTTCCCCGGCGGCTTTGGCACCATGGATGAAATGTGGGAGTTCCTGACGCTGCTGCAAACCCACAAAATGGGCCACCGCTCAACCATCCTCCTTTACGGCTCAAAATTCTGGAAAAAGGCCGTGAACTTTGACTGGCTGCGCGAGGCAGGAACGGTCAGCGCCGAGGAATCCAGGCTGATCCGTTTTGTTGACAGCCCGCGCGAAGCGTTTGAAACGCTGAAGGCCACATTGAACCGCCAGCTTCGGCTGCAGCCGGCGCAGCGCCATCCGTTTCCATAGGCTGGGTGGTTCATCATTTGAATCAGGTTTGCGGCTGCGGCGGCTTTGCCCTGTTATGGCTCCGCTTTTTCCAGCCGCCTCAGGAAGACTTCGATTTCCCGCTGGGTTTGCAAATCACCTTTTTCGCACGCAATCGCGGCGCCTTTTGTAAAGATCTCACGCGCCTCATCCGGGCGTTCCAGCCCCACCAGTGACTTCCCCAACTCGCGGTAGGCCGCGGAATAATCGGGCTTCAAACGGAGCGCCTCACGGAGTTCGCGTTCCGCCTCGGAATAACGCCTCGCCTTCAGGTATTCCCGCCCCAGGCTGTAGCGCACTACCACGTTTTCCGGAGCTTTTGCGGCCATCTCCTCAAACGCTTCCAGCGGCGATTTGGCGGTTTCGTCATCACCCACGGCGCAACCGGTCTCCTTTATTTCATGTTCTCGGGGATCAGGTATTCCACCAGCACCAGATCGTGCCACTCGTTGCCCAGCCGGCCGTGCTTCTGGTAGACCCCGGCTTCGCGCCAGCCTGCCAGTTCGCAGATCTTCCGTGCCGGCCCGTTGTTGGCGATAATCCGTCCCACCAGCTTGTAGAAGCCTTTTTCGCGCGCCGCATCCTGCATGGCCTTGATAAGCTCCTGCGCCACGCCGTGCCCGCGCAGGCTGCGTTCGATAAAAATCGACAGTTCCGCAACGCCGTCAAAGCACCTTCGCGGGCTGTAAGGATTGAGCGCCGCCCAACCCATCAGCGTATGCTTCACTTCCGCCACCAGCACGGGGTAGCGGTCCGGGCGCGCGGCCAGCCACAGGTAGCGCTCCTCGGGAGTGACGTAGGCGTTCTCAAAAGTCGCGGCGCGGTCCTGCACGCCCTGGTTGTAAATTCTGGCTATTTCTTTTGCGTCATCAACGCGTGCCTGCCGAATCTTCAGCGGCTCGCTCCATTCTGCCGTCATTGGCTGCCTGTCCTTTCCATTGCGCGGATTGAGCACAGTTCCTGCTTATCGACCAGCGGCATTCCAGCACGGACTGTCTCTCGCAAAGGACAACTTTAAGAGGAAACGTCAGCGGATTGCAAGGATCGCCGTCACAAATTCCTCAGGGCACGGCTCCTGCCATGCGGTCGAGAATAGTCCAGAGCAGGGGCCGAAGCGTTTGCGCAAGGTGCGCAGAGGCACGAATCTCGTCCGCCGACTGCACCGCCGGACCCGGAACCAGGTCCGCCGCTGAGTTTTCAATCAGCTTCTCAAGTCCTTGCGGCAAAACCTCCAGATGGAATTGCAGCCCCAGCACCCGGCCATCAATCTCGAACGCCTGGTTGCGGCAAAGGTCGCTCTCGGCCAGGTGGATGGCTCCCGGCGGCAGGTCAAACGTCTCGCCGTGCCAGTGCAGAACCGTCATCCGTTGCGGCAGGCCGCAGAACAATTTGCTGGCGGCCGCTTCCGGGCTCGTCTGAACAGGAAACCATCCAATCTCTTTCTCGCGATTGCGGTAGACCCGCGCGCCCAACACCTGCGCCAACAGTTGCGCGCCCAGGCAGACGCCGAGGATCGCCTTCTGCCCCCGCAACGCATCCGCGATCAATTGCTTTTCGGCGGCGAGCCAGGCGAACCGGGCGTCGTCGTTGGCGCTCATCGGCCCGCCCATCACCACCAGGGAATCAAAATCGTCGAGCGAAGGCAGTTGCCCACCGTTGAAGAGTTCCGTGATTACAATGGAGTGCCCGCGCTCGCGCGCCCACTCGGCGATCGCACCCGGCCCTTCAAACACTACGTGCTGGATGATATGAACTCGCATGGTTAACTGCTTCCAATTGCCGGCAGTGGCCGGAACTGGCTAATTCCTGATTCTTGCCCGCGAGGCGTTTCTATTCTGTGACTCGTCGTTATTATGCCACGGGCACTTGGGTTCAAAGAGATCGCGCAGGGAAGGTCAATTTTGTGTGCAGACCAAATTTTGCCTATGCTTTATTTTCAATAACATGGCCCGCTTCGTTCTTAGGTTCGTTTTTTCCACAGGTACGTGTTTTCAACAACATCCCAGCTTCGTTTTCCGGTTCGTTTTGGGCTACTCATGTAGCTTTTTGTTGATTCTAAGCAACATCCTCGGTTCGTTTTTAAAAATAAGTATTTCTTGTCCCATTTTTTCCTCAAAAGCCAGCGAAAAATGAAACGATCTTTGTCCCAAGACGTGCGCTCTTAAACGCCGCCGCTTTTGTCCTGCTCGTACCGGAAACCACACTCGCATCACAACAAAAAGACTACCATACTAGCCCACATTTGTCAAGCAAATTCGCGCCTTGAGCAGAGGCTGGCCTTCAATTTTGTCGATCAGAGAAGCCAAGTGGGATTAGAATGGCGGCGTGCCAAGGCGGGGCGGTGGTCCATAGCCTGAAATCGCATACATCGCAAGAAACGCGATGCATTCGCCACCCGCGGAAGCTAGCGAGAAGCTTGGAGGACACGGTTATGGGCGAGCCTTTGTATACGAAGAAATTGGCCAACAGCAGCGTTGTAGACAAGTTTGCCAAGTTCTGGCAATGTGTGCTGCGCTTCGGCATCCCATTGGTCATCATGTATGTTGGTACTGATTATGCGGTTTTCCGAATGGGGACGCGTAACAGCGGGCTGAAATATCATTGGGAGCTTATTATCGAGGCGAGCATTCCTGTCATATTCGTTGTTTCGACCATATGGTGGCTCCTTATGCGCGAAATTGCCGCTTGGAGGAGAAAAAACCGTCTGTCCTAACGCGACGGCGGATGGCGCATCGTTCGAAGGGGTCGGCGAGTTCAAG
>JBJKQZ010000437.1:0-3987 GCA_046704865.1 Terriglobia bacterium | reverse complement strand
TTGTGGCGTGAGCATCTTTCAATCCGGCGAGGGCATGGGCAAGCCAGCCAATCTGGAAGCCGCAGCCGAATATTTGAAGCGCGCTCTGAAGTTGAAGCCGGATTTCGCACCCGCGCACCTTCAGTTGGGTACGCTTTATGCTTCGCAGAATGACTTTGAAAAGGCAATTCCGCAGTTTCTCGAGGCCGTTCGAATCGACCCTGAGTCCCCAATGGGCCACTATCAACTTGGCCAGGCTTATCGCAAAACAGGCCAACTGAAGCTTGCGCAGCGGGAGCTTGCCCGGTACACATCCCTGTCACAGGAACGGCAATCAGAGATGTCGCACTACCAGGGCGAAATCAAGAAATTCATAGTTGCCGAAACACCCAAGCCTTAAAGTGGATTTACAGCAACCGTTGCTTAGTATCTTTTGTCCGGTCCCAAGTTGGGAAACGGGTCCGTGTGTATTTTTTCTGTTGCGAACTGATGCACCTCTGCACTGGTCTGACTGGGCCAATTAGAGGGTCTGGAGGGGTCTGCTGAATTGAGAGCATTCCCACGCATGGGGCCCTAAGGCTGCGACCCGAAGTCTATAATCGATTGTAACTACAATGCTTATCGAAAGACAAGGCTAATGATATATAATGGATTCTCGCACCCAGAACAATTACTTCTTATGAAAATTAATCATTGACAAAAGCTTCATTTCCTCAGTATACTCGCGCTCAATTCCAGGTGATTTCTTAAACAGGGACAGAAAGAGTCGGGCTCTTTTTACTGTTGTTGTGTTGGTATCTCGGGAGCAGCGGGCCGAGCTATGCGAACCGCGAACGAGCGATGTGGCGTAAGAGGTCGAGAGGATTGCGCTTCGAGACTCTGTTTGAAGTGGTGCTTCATTACAAATCCTACTTGCGTTGGTCTTGAGGGTCACAGGGTCAGGCGAAATTACTATCTGAATCTCTAAGTGTGGGAGGGCCGGTCGATGAAAAAACACTTCACGCAGGCCATGGGGTTGATTCTTGCCATCGCGTGGGTGGCGCTTTGTGGTATTCCAACTTTGTACGCACAGGTGGACAGAGGCGGCATAACCGGTACCGTGAAAGACACAAGCGGGGCCATCGTGCCCGGTGCCTCAGTAACCGTCACGAATACAGGAACCCAACAGACGACCCGGCTCACCAGCGACAGTTCCGGAAACTTCCTCGCCACAAATCTTCCTATCGGCCAATACGTTGTCACTTTTGAAAAGCAGGGATTTCGCCGGGTGGTTCACAGCAACATCACGGTCAGTGTAAACCTGACCACCCGCGTTGACACCGTATTACAGGTGGGGCAAGTGAGCCAGAGCGTCGAGGTTTCAGCGGCTCCGCCATTGATTCAAAGTGAGAGTTCTTCACTCGGCACGGTAGAGAGCGCGCGCCGCATTGTTGACCTGCCGCTCAATGGCCGAAATTTTATTGCCCTGGCCTATCTGGGGCCGGGTGCCAACACGGGTGCTCCGGGATCGAATGTGAGCGGCGGCGTGTTTGAAGATGTTCGGGCCAATGAAGCGCTTTCTGTGAACGGCCTGAACGTTTCACAGAACAATTACCTGCTGGATGGCGTCGACAACAACGAGTGGGGCCTGGGAGGAGTTGTGGCATTGCCCCCACCGGATGCGATTCAGGAATTTCGCACTGAAGAAAACGCCATGAGCGCGGAGTTTGGCCGCGGCGGCGCAGCCGTCAACATCGTGTTGAAATCCGGAACCAACCAGATCCACGGAAATCTTTGGGAGTTTGTTCGAAACGACAAGCTCGATGCACGGAACTTTTTCGATGACACCCGCCCGGCATTTCGCCGGAACCAGTTTGGTGGCTCCCTCGGCGGCCCCATTGCCAAGGATAAGCTCTTTATTTTCGGTGATTACCAGGGCACCCGCATCCGTCAGGGGCAAACCTATCTGTCCACGGTTCCCACGGCACTTGAACGTAATGGCAATTTTTCAGAGCTTGGGACGCTCATCTACGACCCTTACAGCACAGACCCGAACACCGGAGCGCGGACGCTGCTCAATCCTTCTGATCCCTACGTGATTCCTTCAGGAAGCATCGATCCAGTAGGTCAGAATGTCGTAAATCTTTATCCACTCCCCAACCGTCCGGGAGTAGTCAACAATTACCTCCTGAATCCCAAGTACACACAGGATGAAGATTCCACTGACATCCGGGTTGACCTTCCCTGGCGGTCCCAGGATCAGCTCTTCGGGCACTACACTTTCGATGACGTTCGTGCACACACACCTGGGCCGCTGGGGCCGCTAGGCGGAACCGAGTGCTGCCCAAGCAATGGAACCAACAAGTCGCAGAACGCTGCCATCGGATGGACGCATACCTTCAGCCCCACCATGCTGGGAGTTGTGACAGGCGCCTGGGAGCGTTATCTGGTAAAGGCCAATCCGCTCCAGTACGGCAACAACCTTTCGCAGCAATTGGGAATTCCTGGCGCCAACCGCGGAGACCTGACAAGTTCAGGACTTACAACCTTCAGCATCGCAGGGTTTACCGGACTGGGAGATTCTCTCTGGACACCCGAATTCGCTGCAGAGAACATGGCTGATCTATCAGGAACCCTCACCAAAATGATCGGAAAGCACACTCTGAAGTTTGGGGTGAAGTACATCAAGATGCAGCGGAATTTCTTCCAGTTGGAGGCCGCAAAGGGGTGGTACCAGTTTGACGGGTCATACACCCAGGATCTGGTCACCGGGAACGACGGGAACGCGCTGGCTGATCTCATGCTGGGCTTGCCAAGCTATAACGAGCGTGACGCCCTGCAGGGCAGATATCCCACGCGCTATTGGAACCTTGATGAATTTGTCCAGGACGATTTTCGCGCCACGCCGAACCTGACCATCAACATGGGACTGCGCTACTCGGTTTTCTCGCCGGCCTCGGGACGCATCGGGAACTTCGATTTCAACCGCGCCATCGTTGTCAATGACCAGGGTGCCGGGCCCAATGCCGTTTCTGAACCTCATGCGGGGGTTGCCTTTGATCTGGGAGACTGGGGTCCCAGGGTCGGATTCGCCTGGACGCCCATGGGACACAAACGAACCGTCGTAAGAAGCGCCTTTGGAATTTTCTATTCTCCCGAGGCCAATATTTTTGACGATCTGGGGCTGAATCCGCCCTTCCTCGATTTTGCAAGCCATACCTATAATGCAGGCGCCATCCCAACATCCAGCCAGTTGGTTTCTTCAGGATTTCCGTCGGTTATTGTCTACCCGAACCCTTTAAGCCCCTCTGGAGATTTAAGGGTTCAGGGCCCCAAACGATGGATGCCGAAAATCCTGGAGTGGAATTTCACGGTTCAGCATCAGCTTGCTGATAACTGGGTGGCTGAAGTCGGATACGTGGCAACGCGGGGATATCGGCTATGGAATCACGAAACCGGCGACCTGAATTCACCCGTGCTTCCTTTGGACTCCAACTTTTCGGATTCCACTGGAAATTTTGGACGCCCCTATTTCAATAAATTACCAAATCTGGGTGTGCTGCGGCCACTGGACTACGCGCAGATGGAAATGTTTTACAATTCGCTTCAGGCCAAGCTGGAGCGGCGCTTCTCAAGCGGGATGTCCTTGCTGACCTCTTACACCTACTCAAAGAACATTGGCACTGCAGACGGGAATGTATCCGGAAACTTCCAGAATATCTACGACGTAAATGCAAGCCGTGGACCGGTTGCCTCGGACCGGACCCATCAACTCTCCGTCAGCTACACCTACGACTTGCCTTTTGGCCACGGGCGCCAATTCCTGGCCAATGCAGGAGCAGTCCAGAATGCCGTCCTGGGGGGATGGGAAGCGAGCGGCATATTTTCGGCACAAAGCGGGCTGGCATTCACGCCCAACATGTCCTTTGACCAGACCAACGCAGGTTCGCCGAGCCCACGTCCAAACATGATCGCCAATCCAAATAACTTCTCCTTTGACATGTCAACCCAAGCTGCCATGGGTTGCAG
>JBJKQZ010000436.1:0-3966 GCA_046704865.1 Terriglobia bacterium | reverse complement strand
CGTGTACACTGCGGGCGGGACGCGTTTTTTGTAGAATAGATCAGTGGCTAATCGAAGCAGGTCCTCACCGTAATGTTCCGGGAAAAAAGCAATGGAGCCGATCAACCGCGATCCAGGTCGTCGCAGTTCTGCTCGTGCTTCAGGAATTGCTCCCAGCCCCACTGCAACGCAATAATCAGAGCGCCCTGCCTCTTCAAACGCTCGCAAGGCCCCCAACACAGCTGGGTCATTGACCCCTACTATCAAGGTCTTCACGGAAGGTTTCCGGCGCAGATGTTTGCGGATTGTTTCAAATGAGCGATAGAATTCGCCGCGTGTGTCCAGGCAAACACGGGAGATTGAGGGCAATGTTTCCCGAATTACGCCTTCTGCGCCCGCCAGGCGCAACTGAGGTAAAGGGCCGGCAATTTCAAGTCCGAGCAAAAGCAGATCCTCAGCCTTGCCTTGCCAATTCTTTTTCGCCCACTGCACAAGAGCCTGCCCTGCCAACCGGCCAACGTTATAGTTATCCACACCGTAAAAAGTAGCCCCGGGGTGCGGAATATCGACCGCAATCAATGGAATACCAGCGGTTTGGAACAGCGCCGAAATCAGCGGCGCAACTTTTATGTAGGTCTGGAATTCGATTGCCACATCCACCCACTCGGAGATAAGTCGTTCGGCCGCCTTTAACGCGGTCTTGGCACTGTAATGGTTATCGACCTGAATCAGATCGACATCGTTTTTCTCCGCCGCCCGACGCAGGCTGTCACTCACAGCCGCCGAGAAGGGAGAGTCTTCACTTTGAGCCGCGTATCCAAGGCGAAACCGCTTTCCGCTCATCAACCTGACGTTCAAACAGTAGCCGCGCGCATCAACTCTGCGCAGCAGGCCTTCTTCCGCGAGCGTATGCACAAGCCGGAATACAATTGTCTTCTCGATGTTCGTTCGAGCTGAAATTTCGGCAAGTGTCAGCCGTTCTTCCTGATCGGCAAAGGCCTTCAGCAAAGTGCACGCCTTGCGTACAGTTCTCAGCCGATGACGGCCAGAGCCCTCAGCGCGGGTTCGAACTATCCTCCTGGTTCGCATGGTGGCGGTAATCATATCAATGCTATTTGCGCAATACAAGGTTTCGAATGACCTTTTGCGGGCTCGAAGCGCAAGGTCCATCATGTATTTTAAATCTACATATTTAAGGCGATTTATGAAACTTCTTCATTCCTAGATTATTGCAATATTCGCAATACAATGAAAGACCCAACATCACAATTGACTCGGATGGAAGCAGGGTGTTTCTTTATTGTTAGCTGACGACCCGGTTCGGGCCGGGAAAATTGCGAATACCTTGTCTGCAAACAGGGACGCATGAAAAGCGCAGCGCTCAACCCAAAAGAGGTAGAGGTTTATGAAAATCACCAAAATTAAGCTATATCGCATCCGTTCCGGCAATACGGGTGAAAAGGGCGCCGAGGTTGGCGAATCGCAATACTGGGGCGGCGGTTGGCAAACGAATTCGCTGATCGCGAATCCCATGTCGCTGTATCCGGCGTATGCCGGAATTCGCACGCAGTGGATGGGTCCGGGACAGGACCCTTACGCAATCGAGTTGCTGACCGACGAAGGCATAACCGGAGTTGCGGCAAATTACGGCGGCGGCGCATTCGCAAGCGCTGTTATAGCCCGGCATCTGAGCCGTTTCATCATCGGTCAGGATCCATTCAACATCGAGTTGATCTGGGACCAGATGTACCGTGCCGTGATGCCTTATGGACTGCGGGGAGTCACCTCGATGGCAAAAAGCGGTGTGGACCTGGCGCTATGGGACCTCATCGGAAAAGCGCTGAATCAGCCGGTTTACCGTCTGATTGGCGGCCAGACAAAAGAGGCCATTCCATGCTATGTCACCACACACCCTGATGTTGCCAGCCATTGGAAAGGCCACGGCTTTCTCGGAGTGAAGATCGCCGCACCCTGGGGCGTTGCTGACGGCCGGACCGGCCTGAAACGAATGCAGGAATGCGTTGAGCAGACCCGGCTTGCAATCAGCGATGAAATGGAATTGATGATCGACTGCTACATGTCGTGGGACATGGAGTTCTCTGCACGCCTGGCAGAGCGCATTCGAGATTGCGACGTGAAATGGTTCGAAGACCCCCTCCCGAACGGCTGGGCAGAGCCGCTAAACGCCGAACTGCGCAGCCGCATCAATCCGATCCAGGTGGCAATCGGCAACCTGGAATTTGACTACAAGGCCTATTATTCGATTCTCTCCAAGCGGGCGTGCGACATCATTCAGCCGGAACTGCAGTGGTGCGGGGGACTGACCGCGGTTCGCAGGATTGCTGCCATGGCACGTCCCTATGACATCCCGGTAGTGCCGCACGGCTCCGGAGTCTATAACTACCACTTCGTTATGTCGAATGTGAACTCGCCCTACGCCGAGTACCTGACCGTGGGCGACGGTACTCATGTTCGGCCGATCTTTGACGCCGTGGTTGGCGAACCTTTGCCAGTTAACGGCCGCGTAACGCTGGGTGACAAGCCGGGATTCGGCGTCGAACTCAACCCGGAATATCTGGAACCCATTTCTTGACAGGTGGCGTAATGCGAAACCAGAATGCATCTCAAGTTCGCTGCGGCGTGATCGGAGCCGGGTGGTGGGGCACTTATTCACACGTCCCTGCCTTAATGGAACATCCTGACGCCGATCTCGAAGCCATTCAAACATACGGGAAACCGGAAGCGCTGAAAGTAGCGCGCGATTTCGGAATTCCGCACGCGTATTCATCCTGGGAAGAACTGTTGGCTAAAGAAGATCTCGATGCGGTTGTTGTTTGCAGTGCTCCCAACCTCCACTACGAGCAGGCCCGTGCCGCACTCGAGAAAGGCCTCCACATACTGGTGGAAAAGCCCATGACCTTTACGGCCGCGCAAGCCCGCGAACTGGTTTCGCTCGCAGAGCAGAAAGGAAAACAAATCCTTATCAGCGCACCGTGGCACTACACACGCCATGGGCAGAAGGCGCGACGAATGGTGGCAGCTGGCCAACTCGGCGAGATCCGGTTGATAGGCGTCCTCATGACTAATCCGGTGGCCCATCTGATCCGGGGTGCTGGCGCTGAACCAACCCATGCAGAAGAGGAGCCCTATCTGAAACCACTCCCGGGAACATATAGCGATCCGAAAATTGCCGGGGGCGGCCAGATTTATACTCAGGTTTCGCACGTCGCCGCCTATCTCACGTTTCTGACGGGCGTGCGGCCCTCGCAGGTTTTTGCCCGGTTTCACAATGATGGCGCAGGCATGGATATCTATGACGTGCTGAATATCCAGATGGAAAACGGCTGCCTGGTTTCTGTTGCAAGTACGGGAGCGACATCAATGGATCGGAGAGATTTCGAAGTTCGGATCTACGGCACCGAAGGGATACTGTTTCTCGAGCTCTGGCAAGGGACAATGAGATTCATCCCGATGGAGCGAAGCGCTGCAACCGACTTCCCCGCACTCTCCCCAAACGAGATTTATCCGGAGAGAGCCCCAGCTCGAAACCTGGTCGAATGCGCGCATATTCCTGAAGCCAACCTGTCTCCGGGCATGTTGGGGCTTGCAGCGATGGAAGTGATCGAGGCCGCCTGCCTGTCGGCACGCACAGGGGAAAACATCACGATCCGGCCCTTACTGGGGAATTCAAAATGAGTCCAGGAACCGTACTCCGTGGCATTGCCTGGAACCACAGCCGTGCGCTTCCGCCCCTGGTTGCAACGGCTCAGCGCTTTGAAGAACTCCACGCCGAGGTTGAGATTCGATGGGAAAAGCGCAGCCTGCATGATTTTGGACACGCTGGCCTGGTTTCCCTTGCCAGCCACTACGATCTTCTGGTGATTGACCATCCAGCTATGGGAGAAGCATACGATTCTCATGCCCTTGTCGATCTCTCGGAATCTTTTGAAGGTTCATTTCTCGTAGAGCTTGCAGAGGACACGTGTG
>JBJKQZ010000435.1:0-6080 GCA_046704865.1 Terriglobia bacterium | reverse complement strand
TTGTAAGGTTCGAGCACTAGAAAAATAATCGCCGGGATGATTGTGAAATAGGCAAGCATCCCCGCAATGTTTGGCGCTAATCCAGATGATCGAGGGGCGCTTGCTGCAGCCGCAACCGCTCCTCCCGCAACGGATGCGCCGCAAGACCCGCAGAACGTCGCTCCCTCAGCCAGTGTTGCCCCGCATTTAGCACAGCTTGCCATCTTTCGTCTCCTTTTCCATCACTAGAATTTTGCAAAACCTGCCTGGGTCCGGAATCCGCCCCCATTACAATCCCAATTCACTTTTTGGTCACCAGTCCCTCGTGGTGACTGGTTTTCTGCGTACCATCGGTAAAGGTTGTAACGTAATCGTAGACAAATTTCACCATACGACCATCGTCTTTGGCGAGCCATACGGAACCCTTGACGTTGTAGTCCTTCATGACCGCCCCCTTTCCCCCTGTTGCGTTATTGACGATTCCCCCAAGCAGCCGGCCTCCCAGAACGGTTCCAGCCCTATCGCTGGCCGGGAGTTGCGACAGATCAAAATCGTAGCGACGCGCAGCATAGCCGCCCACTTGTTCATCCGAGACATACTTCACGCTATCCTGAGCGTCACGAATATCCATGGGATTGAGATAAGCCAGTTGTATGCCATTTGCCGTCATTACCCACTCATGGCTTCCTGCTGTTGCATTCCGCGGGAAGACTTTGGTTCCGCCGGGATCCGACTGGGTTTTGGGATAAACCTGAGTCTCCTGGCCGTTCATGGCACTGGGAGTGACATCTTCTTCCAGAGAGAAGGACGTGCCATCAGCTACTTCTTTCTTGAAAGAGAGGTGGAACGACCCCGTGGGCTTGGTGATGGTGTCACCCATTTTGCTCATGGCATCGGGAAGATAGGGCATGCCACTTGCGGAGTGGTAAGTGTTAGACGAGGCCGGTGATGCTTCCTTAAGCGCTGCAGAATATTCCCGGGCCTTGTGCCCGACCCTGTAGGCAATAAAAATACAACTGCCGATGCCAATAGCCCCAATAAGCGCGATAATTCCCACGACGATGACGATGATCTTGACTACGGGGCTGGTCTTTGTGGGGGCTGCCGTTGCAGGCGTTCCCGTTCCTGCAGCCGTAGCTGACTGGTTGGCGCCGCACGCCCCGCAGAAACCTGCACCTTCTGTAATAGGCTTCCCACAACTGATACAGAATTGGCTCATGCCGTCACCTCCGAGTGATTTCAGCGAAACTCAAACCAAATTGAAAAATTAATGAATTGCCCCTTCCGCTCGATGAAAATCCTTTGTCAGCTCCAAACTATTCCCTAACGAGTTCCACGCGCCGATTCAATGCGCGGCCTTCCATCGTGCCATTGGTTGCGACAGGCCTTGAAGCGCCGAAGCCCGCCGTCGTGAACTTTTCAGGATCGATGCGATATTGCGTAACCAATGCCTGCTTCACCGCCGCGGCGCGCCGATTTGAAAGGTCGAGATTGTAGGAGTCGCCGCCAATATTGTCGGTGTGCCCCTCCACTCTGAGCTTCCAGTCAGGATGTTTCCGCATGGCCTCCGCGATTTCGTCGAGGACAGCCTTGGACTCAGCACGCAGCGTATCGCTGGCGAAATCAAAATAGATGCCGTAAACCTTGGCGCGCCCCTGCGTCTGCAACTCCTGCTCAATCCGGTTAGGGGGATTGGCAGTCTCGGACGTCCAGTTGATGCGGATCTCCTGCACAATTCCTGCCGACCTGGACTGGCCGGCCAAGCTCAGGGGGTTGTCCGGATCGTCGAGAATATAACCCTCGCGCTGGTTGTCGTCCTCCGTGGTTTGGCAAATGACGTGGATGGCTGGCAGATCAACCTGCTGATCGTTGACCATTACGGGCACAGCCACGTCACTCGTCCCCACCCGATGGAGCGTGCAGTGGACGGCCGGGGTTTCCGGTGGCGGGCTCCCCGGAACAGGTATCAAACGGTTCAGTAGTTCGGTGGGGTCTCCGGAACCGGTTGCAGTATTCTTGAAGCTCTTGATCATCGCCTTGATGGGATCTTCGCGTGTTGCATAGGGAGCTTCCCCGCGGGTTTTCAGCTCCATCAAGGTGTTTCGTGAAAAGCCGAGCGCCGTAGTACCTGGAAATTTATTTTCCTGGCCTTTCATGCAAAAATAGCCGCTGTCCTCCGCAGAATTCTCGAGGTCTGCACGCAATTCCGTACGCCCGCATCTGATGTGCTGCGCCAGTTGCTTGTTCCCTACCGGTTTTCCCAACAACCCGCCCAAATCCGTTGGTTTGGGATATTCCTGCGAAGCCTTAATGTGGACCTCATGTTCGTCAACCTTGTCGACATTGAAAATGGATTCGTAGTCGCCCTGCAACGGGTCAGTTCCGGCTACAACGATGCGCAGTGAAACGCGGAGAGGGATTTTCGCACTGGGGGAAGAAACCAGTCCAGCCGGCGCAGGTTTCCAATGCGGCAGTTTCTGAGCCGCCGCAGAATTGCCTCCCTTGACCGCCTGCATCATGCCCGCGACGTCGTTCCGCTTGTAAGCCTGCTGGAACTGGTCAACCTTCTTCTTCGCCCGATAGCCCAGATAGACACAACCGCCGATGAAGACAGCGGTGGCTAAAAAGACCAATCCGAGCACTCCAATGACTACCTTCAGCAGGAAGTTTCCGGATTGTTTTGGCGCCGCTGGCGGTGGCGGGGCGCTCGGTGTAGGCGCCGGGACAGGAACTGGCGGGGCAGAATGCTGGACTGGAGGTTCGCTCACACGCACGCCGCATTTCGCGCAGAAGGCGTTCGCCTCCGCCACCGGCGCTCCGCAACTGGTACAGAATTTCCTGCCGGCGGGGGCGGAGTTCTGTGCCATCTGGCGTGCCCCGCACTTCTGACAAAATGCATCACCGGGTGACAACGGAGACCCGCATTGCGAACACGTCGCATTCATGGCTATTTCCGCCCGTCAACTACAATTCCCTCGCCTGGAGGTCCCGGCCACGGATGTCGAAGCTTAATCCCGAACCAGTTCAACGCGCCGGTTCAGGGCACGGCCTTCGACCGTGTCATTGGACGCCTTGGGCTGGGAATCGCCAAATCCCTCCGGCATCATCCGGTCTGGAATAATTCCGTATTCCCCGACCAACGCCTGCTTCACCGCCCCCGCACGGCGCTGTGAAAGCTGAAGATTGTATTCACTGCCCCCAATGTTGTCCGTATGGCCGTCAATCTTGATTTTCCAGCCGGGATTGTTTTTGAGCGCCTCAGCGATTTCCTTCAGCACCGGCCTCGATTCCGGGCGGAGCTTAGCGCTGTCAAAGTCAAAATAAATACCGTAAATATCCACGCGGCCGTTTTGAGCGAGATTCTGCTCAATTCTCTTTTCAACCGGGAAAGTTATCTTCAAAAACGACAGTTGCCAGTTGGTTTTGGTGTTAACAATCCTGAGCACGAGAGGGTTGGCCTCATCGTCCAGCACCCACGCCTCATAGAGATCACCCCTGGCATGGATGACAGGCAAAGTTTTGTGCTCCCCGTTTTCAATGATCGGATAAGGGACGTCACCGGGCTCAATGCGGGTGAGCGTTGAATGTTTCAGGCCCTGCAGCCTTATCGTGTTGCCCTCGTTTTTATAGGCATCGTAAAAGGTCAAGGCCGCCGCTCGCCCGGCTTTAAGGTCCCGAAACACAGCTCTCGAGAACGTGAACATGGTGGAACCAGGAATTTCATCAGGAATCGGATTTCCGAATGCAGTTTCAAATTCGCGCCCATTCAGCATGTCTTCGATGCAAAGGACCCGTGAACCCGGGTACGGATTTCCCGAAAGCCGCATCGCAGATATCTTGATCGTATTGCTTTGGACTCCCTGGACGGATGTCAGGACTTCGATATCTTTGCTTCCCTTCTTAGGGTCGGCCCAGGCGGATGTAAGCGTTAAACCTGGCTTCAGGGGAACGGAAGCTGCAGCGGCGGCTGCAACATAATCATCAAAGGCGGACCGATCGCCGGAAGAGCAGCTCTTCATCGGGCGGGTCACATAGTTCGAACCCTTCTGGGAATTGGCCATGTTGGGACCACTTTTTATTCCCGTAGCGTAATGAGTGATCTTATGTCGCACTCGATTCCCAACGTAAATGCACCCACCGACGCCCGCCATAGTGATGAGCGCAATCACGCCCAGTAATATGACTGCAAACCTGAAAAGCGGGCTGTGCTTTGGGGGCGAAGGTGAGATAGGGGTGATTGAAACGGGCCTTGCGGCTTGAGGTGTCGCTTTTGGCGGGATTGCGGCCGGCGCCTGGGATGGCGGAGTCGGGGATGGGGCATGGGGTTCTGAACCCGGCGATTCGCCCACCGGCGCGCCACATTTTACGCAGAACGCGTTCCCTTCACTGACCTCAGTGCCGCAATGGGCGCAGAAGCGTGCCATCAGTTACCTCAATGCAGTCCTTTGTTCGAAGGATGCGGAAGCTGCCGGTTGCTTCCATAAATTCTGGCGGGACACTCGAGATCTCTGTATCCTACCCTTACCCTTTGGGCCCGCAAATATCACTGTCCGGGTTCCTCCATGTTTTGGAGCTCTTAAACCACTCGACTGTCGGTGAACTACCCTTCATGGCGAGCACTTGAGCGTCTGCCCCGGCCTGCGCATACATATTGAAATGGGTCATGGTGCAAGGCACCAGGCTCATGGGACCCGAAGCGGCGTAATCAAATTCCGCCACCAACTGAACATAGGCCGCCCCATTGATCTTGAAGAAATCGCCTGGCCCCTTCTGCTTGGACATCTTTTTGGAAAACAGTTGTTGTTGGAGCCGCTGGAACCAGGACCACGACGTGATGGTCTGAGGCAGAAGCTGATTGAGAGCTTCCTTGAAGCTGTCCGTGCCAAAGGTCATTGAAAGTTTGGGCGCATTCACGGCCAGTACAATACCGTGGGCCGCCAGCGATTCGGAGGTTGTCTTTTTCAGTGAAGGGTTGGCCTGGAGATTCCCTTTCGTAGAACTCTGGCCTCCGTGGATGATGAGGCCGCCCGCGCCGTCATAGTCCAGGTCAAAACCACCTGAAGCGGCATCGTGCGGAGTTCCGAAACCCGGCTTGAAAATGAGGTTCACATTCACCTGGAACAGAAAAGGGAGCCCGTAAATGTCAATCACCTGCTTGGCCAGGGGTGGCAAGGCCAGCCGGGACTCGCCAATGCCCATCGTCTGCCCCAGGGTCTGGGCCGCCCAGGTAACGTGCACGTTCCCCTGCATGGGAGTGTTGTATTGAAAGTCCTGCATTTTTCCGCCATTGATGTTGGCCTTGAATGCCGTAGAAACGTGGGTCACGGTTCCTGTGGTGGTGACTTTGGCTTTGAGGCCGCCCAGGTCTTTTGTGGCCGAGAGCGAAATCGTCAGCCCGTCACCCTTACGGGTCCCGCTTGCCTCAAACTCCCACTTGTCTACCGTGCCCTTGGCGTGCATGCCGATGGAGCCTTGATTCGACGTATCGGCGTAGAGCAAAGTGGGTTGAAAGAGCAAGGAACTCAAAGCGTCCATCGGAGAGCCGAGAATTGCCGGCGGCAACACTTCCGCCTGTTTGCCGGCAAAGTTGATGGGGGCGGTGAATTCAATGTGTCCGTCCTGGATAAAATCAGGAAGCCCGGCGTCATCAGTAATGAGCCCGATCTGGGAACCTTCCTGCACAACATCCACAATCTTGCGGGCCCCCAGGTGCTCCAACAAAAGCACGTTGCCAGCCTTCAGGCCCTTCAAACGTGAGTCTGACGAGTCAAAAACCAGGGCACTTCCGTCGGGACTCACGGCCTTGAGAGTTCTTTTGACCGTAGGGAAGTCAATCCGGACTGTGTTGCTGGTATAGGTGGCTTTAAACACTGCGCCGGGGGGAGTGTAGAACTGTTCCGGAGTGGCGCTGGAGGCAGCTCCTCCGGCCGAAGGGCTGCCGCTGGAACCGCCGGTTTCGACACTTCGGGTTCCCGAGGAACAGCCTGAAAGAAGAGCTAAACTTATAACGACAAGGGCCCCAAAAACCTGCTTCGCCGGCTTCATCAGGGACGCCTCTTTTGCTAGAGGTGAATTCTATTTCTTAATTTTTCTGACTACCG
>JBJKQZ010000434.1:0-6935 GCA_046704865.1 Terriglobia bacterium | reverse complement strand
AAACATACAAGAGAATTCACACCTTCTTTTTCCATCAGTCTGAGGCAATCCTCAAGTTCCACATTGCTGTAACGGTAGAGTCCGTTCTTTCTGCGGATTGCCTCATTGTGGCTGCCGGGGCTCAGGGTTACATACGAGTCTTCTCCAGGCAACTCGCGAAAACGCCTGATGAATTCCGGCGTGGGAAGGTGATAACGCTCGATCTCTATATCCAGCGAAATGTTCTCTCTCTTGATACCTTCGAAGAGCGAAAAATAATATTCTTCGCGCGATGCAACGGGAGGCGGATCGAGCGCAAGCCCCACCGAATCAAATCCGAACCGCTGGAGGTCCTTCAATGAATTCAAAACCGATTCGACAGGCCTCAGGTAGAACCCTACCCGGTTGTTATTCGCCAGCTGCGCTCTACTTGAACCGCCGCAAAAAGAGCAGTTGTAAACACAACCGCGACCCAGGAATACAGGGTATATCTTCTCCTGCCCGATCAGGCGCTTCTGGAGTTCCTCTGAAATGTCTTTAAGATGGACATAACGAGAGAAGGAGTCGACGAACGTCGGGTAGTCCTTCATCAGAGTAAAATCTGTGTAGCAAATTGTATCCAGGGTTTTCGCATCACCGACATAGCTGATGGGATTCATCCGGACGGCGCCCTCCTCACGAAAGGCAAGGTTTGGAACTTGCTGAAAATCCCTGCACCCTCGATACTGTGCAATCAACTCACGCAAGGGAACCTCAGCATCTCCACGAACGACAAAGTCAACCCAACCAAACTTGCGCAGGATTTCTTCAGCAAACGCCGAAGCCGTAAACCCACCCAGGACAATCGCAACATCAGGATGGGCGCTCTTGATTTTCTTTGCGGTTTCGATCACGTCGAAGGCCTGGAAGTGCCAGTGGAGGCCAAGTCCGACTATCGCAGGCTGGTTCTCTGCAATGATCCTATCCAGATTGATTTCACCGTACTTAAATTCTTCTACACCCAAATGAATAATCCGGGTCGAGTACCGGTTCGACCTCAAATAGTCTGCCAATCCCAACAGTCCCATGGGCGGCAGATTGATGAATGAAAACCGGTTGAACGGCCCGTAATAGTTATTGAACTTCGGCACATGGAAGAAAAGTAAGTCCATTGCGACTCCTCCGCCCCTTGATAATGGCGACCTGTCTTTTCAGGTCAGCTGGCAGGAAGAAGAAGAAGTTCTTTTAACTTTGTGTCTAAGCACTCAACATTGTCCTTTTCAGGCAAAGGCTTTTACTTAATCCTTCTTCGCCTGTTGAGGGACCAGACTCTTGGATAAATTCCCGCTTGCATCGCGGCGCCACAAGAATGAAGAAATCGGTGCGACCTGCTTTATTCCGCTCCGGAGGAACGATGGAACGCTGATCCGGCCGGCAAGTTGAAATGCCCGAAAGAGCCTGTGCCTGATTAAGCGCGATTCAATATGATGTCGAGGTCGCGAATTGTGAAAGTCAAACAGGTTCAGGTCTGACAAAAGTGAAAAAAGCTGCTGGTCCTCGGCAGCGTGATGACCCACCGCAGCGCCACGCAGTATCGGATTGTTCCGGTGGATCAGGCGGGTTGCTTCAAAAACAAAAGCCCTGGGATTCGTAGTGGGCTTCCCCGCATAGTCGAAGTAGGGACCGTCCTGCACGCGGACACCCGGCTTGATAAATCCCTCAATCACGATTTCACAATCGGCGGGAACTTCAGCATCAATTGTCTGGCAGCGAATCAGGCGTATGCTCTCACCACCCAGAGATCCAGCCAGTTCATACTCATCGGAGCCGAAGGGATACGCGGCGGCGGCAGCCATCACAACCGGCTCGGGCGCTCCGATTACAACCGCCATTTCCAGTGCCCGGCCCTGTTTCTCTGCCTTCGCAAATTGACGGCCCAGATGGCTGTTTGAGGACGTGCTGACCGTCGTCTGATTCGAGCTGAGAACCTGCATCCGGTAAACTCCCAGATTCCTGGTGCCCGTTTCCGGATCGCAGGTAACGTTGGCGTGCCACGTCCCAATGTATCGCCCGGCGTCGCACTTGCTCCATTGAGGAACCGGAAACTTGAAAAGATCGATATTCGGTGCTTCAACCACATTTTCCAGCACAGGTCCGGACTCTACAGTAACGGGCTTCATCGGAATCCCTACCCTTTGCCGCGCCTGAACCAGCATGCCCTTCCAATCGCTGCCGGGATGGAACCCCAAGGCCAGAGCCAGCGAAGACAGATTACCCAACCCGTTTGAAAATACCTGCATCCCCGGATAGTCCTTAATATTCTCGAAGAGCAAGGGATTCCGGCTGCTCCTGGTAACGTCTCCCAGTTCGCACTTCCAGTCCACAAGCTTACTGACATGTTGCAGCAAGCCTTCCTTCGAGAGCAGATCAATAAATGTCCGGAAATACATCTGGAAATCCATTTCCATTGGAAACCGGCTATTGCAGCAATACTACCCGCACTTCCGAAGGTCCCGATCAAGGGCGCTGCAAAGCGTACTCAATTCTTCAATCCTGCTCCACACTTCACTGTCATCCTGCAATCCCTGCGCACCTACGGCATGTTCGGGCATCGATCCCGCTAGAAACTTCTTCAGCAGTTCCATCACGTACGCGCGTTCTTCCGCAGAATAATGAGACATCGCTTCCGCGTGTTTTCGCAGGAACGTATCACGATCAATTTGCGTTTCGGCCTTGAGATCCTGCAGCATCGCACAGGCGGAGAGACCCGCCTGCCATCGCACAAAATTATCAATGTGTTCTTCAATGATTGCTTCCGCATGTGGAATTTCCATTTCCCTGGCACGCAAGTTTTGCGAAACAATTTCATTCAGATTATCGATGTTATAAAGGTATACGCTGCTGAAATCACCAACGCTGGCTTCAACGTTGCGCGGGACTCCAAGGTCGATCAGCATCAGCACCCGATGTTTCCGTGCTTCCATGACCCGCCCCAGCATTTCCCTTGTCAATACCGGTTCCTGGCTTGAGACCGACGTCACCACCAGATCCGGCCATTCCAAAGTTTCCTGAAGGTTCGCCCATGGCACCACCTCGCCGCCGTACCTCGAAGCCAGAGTCTGTGCGTGTTCGGTGGTTCGATTCAGGATACGAATGTGCTGTATTCCGCGGTCGCACAAGTGCCGAAGAACTCTTTCACTTGTAGCGCCTGCGCCCAGGACCAGCACTCGCCGGTCCGTTAACGAAGATAAAATTCCTTCCGCGAGCTTGACCCCGGCAAATGCGACTGACATGGGATGCATTCCAATCCCGGTGTCGGTCCGAACATGTTTGCCAACTTCGAGCGCCGACTGAAACAGCCTGTTGAGGACGCGGCCTGTTTCTCCCTGATCAAACGCGCTACGATACGCCTCACGCACCTGACCCAGAATTTCGGCCTCGCCCAGCATCATCGAGTCCAGACCTGAGGCGACGCGGTAGATGTGTCGCACGGCATTCCGGCCGGTATGGCGGTAGAAAACCCTGCTCGCATCCACTTTCTGCAACTTGTGGTACGACACAAAGAAGGCTTGCATCGCAGCCACGCTGTCACTATGGCCATTCGGCACTCCATAGAGCTCTGTCCGGTTGCAGGTTGAGAGGATAACGGATTCTTTCAGTACACCGCGGGAGAGAATCTGAGCAGACGCTTCGCGTGCCTGTTCATTACTAAATCCCATGCGTTCGCGTAGTTCCACACTCGCCGTGCGGTGATTCAGTCCGATGACAACAATTTCCATGGTAAAAGCCCCCGCTCTTCAGATGTGTTATAGGCAGTGCTGCTGGTTCAGTCACAGATTGTGTGACGATTGCGTGGTTTCAAGACCGGACCGTTGCGACCCGGAAGGGTTGTGGCCATGCATTGCAGCTGAAAGCACCGCTCTGCAGGTCGCAGAATAACTATGCGGCGAGACAGAGTTTTTTACTGTTCAGGCACTGCGCCGCCTGCATTGCGGCATAAGTGATGATCACGTCCGCGCCAGCCCGCTTCATGCATGCCAAAGCCTCAAACATGATCCGATTCCTGTCCAGACGTCCCAGCCGGGCGGCCGCGTCGATCATGGCGTACTCACCGCTCACGTTGTAAACGGCCATCGGCATCTGGAACTCTTTCTTGGCGCGATAAACAACGTCGAGATAGAAGAGTGCCGGTTTTACCATCACAATATCCGCCCCCTCTTCGATATCGAGCGCAATTTCCCGCATTGCCTCATCGGAGTTATAAAAAGGCATCTGGTGTGTCTTTTTGTTCCCGTTGGTCAAAGCGGACTGCGTCCCTTCTTTAAAGAACGGCTCGTAAAGCTTGGACGCGAATTTCGCTGAATAGGCCATGAGGGCGACGTTCTGATAACCATTCGAATCCAGTGCCCGCCTCAGGCCCCCGATCTGCCCGTCCAGCATGGCAGCAGGCGCAATCATGTCGGAGCCTGCTTCAGCATGGGAAACGGCGGCCTTGGCCAGAATTTCCAGGGACTCGTCGTTCAACAGATAGCCATCCTTCAGCACTCCACAATGGCTGTGCGGCGTGAACTCGCAGAGGCACACGTCCGTGGTGATCAGGATGTCCGGCACGTTGCGTTTTAGAGCGCGCACCGCTTCCTGAACGATTCCATGTGGAGAGTACGACTTGGATGCATAGTCGTCCTTATCCGAGTTATCCGGAACGCCAAAAAGGAGAACCGCAGGCAGACCAAGGCCCTGCGCCTTTTTGACTTCTTCGATCAGGCAATCAATAGAGAGATGGTAGTTCCCCGGAAGAGAACTGATCTCCTGCTTGATGCCATGGCCCGGAACTACAAAAAACGGTTGAAGCAGATCGTCGACCCCGAGGGTTGTTTCACGAACCAACCGTCGGAACGCGCCATTCTGCCGAAGTCTCCTCATTCGTCGCATTGGGAATCCCATATTCTCCTCCTGTTGTGCACGGTTTGATCCGTGACGAGCTCGTCTGTGGTTTTAATAAATAAAACGGCAAGATCTTTCCACTTCCTGTTGGGATGGGGATTTCGCGGACAACACGAATGGTTCCAGACTGGCTCCACATCACGGTTCCGGCTTCTCCCCACGACTGGGCCTCGGCGCCCTTTAAAAACTTGAGAAAGGCATCAACAACTTTAGCTTCATCAACATTCCCCACCCGGGGACTGATCAGCAAGCGTAAGTGCGGAATTCCGTTCTGGCCCTCTTCCTCAACAAGTTGATAGTCGGTGCTCTTTCCACCAAACATCTCAGGAAGTTTTTTCTCGATGATCCAGACAAAATCCGTGTTAACGAATGTCACTCCCTCGCCCGTGAGTTTTTCGTAGCTGCGAATACCGCCAAGGTACGTGTCAAATCCAACCTGTCCGAATTCGCAGCTGCAGGTCCCCGTGGCGAGGTCCCCATAGTCGCCCATGTCGGCATTCAAAAGAATTTTGGGTGATTCGTAGAGGATGTTGGTAAACAGATAGGAATTTACCGTTCCATCCGAATACGGAACCTTACATTGATGGGGAATGATGGCAGTGGTGTCCTTGTAAAGATGGCAATGGTCGCTCGCCTCAAACGGCTTATCGCATCCAGCGGCGATCACACCAGCCTCTGAGATCCCATAGACCGGCACCGCAGAGGCGCCAGCCGCGTCTATTTCATACTTTTTCTGGGGCGTAAGCGGCTCACCAGTCACCAGGAATTTTGCACCTTTAATATTCAGGTTCAAATCCGCAGCCGCCATGCAAACTCGCGCAGCGGATGCGGCGAATGTGTAAACCACACAGCGGGAGTGCTCATTCAACATCTGAGACACCCACTGCGCGACCTTCTGCGCCTGGTTCAGGTCTGCATATTCAGCGGCGGCAAGAGGCGACCCATAGAGCCGGCTGAGAATATAGATGAGTTTCTTTCCCCACTTCTTTTCCCACCCAATCTTGAGGCTCTTCTCATCGACCTGCGAAAACCAGCGGCGGGCGGGGTTGCCAATGTGCGCAAACCGCAAGCTGGAATTGATGCCTGGAGCACCCGGAAACACCGGAAACCAATTGGCCACTGGCGCTGTAAGGCACCCGTGAATGTTCAACAGCAAAGCATCGTAGAGCGAGCGCTGGTGGAGATAGTCGAAGTCAATCCGAACTCTCGTCCCGGCACTTCGAGTTGCCCCGCTGCGGACCTCGTAGACCTGTGAAACGAAGGGATTATCAAACATTTTCTCGTTGCACTGGAACTCCACTCCATTCCTGCGAACAGGCACCCTTCCCTTGAATTCCTCCACGTTGAAGTACACACCTTCATCTTCCAGAGTGCGGAGGGTTCCTTCCAGCCCATCCCTTGAAACCCAGTTCCGGAGGTCGGCAAAGGAAATCTTCTTCGGCTCCAGCAGCTTCCGGTAGGGGCTGCGAGGATAATTGAAGATCCCCTTCTCCACCAGGTTAAGGAAATTACTTTCCCTGGCTTCAACTCGCTTCTTGATGAATGTGCGAGCCAACGCAACAGCTTCTTCGGGTTGCATCCGTGCCTTATGAAATCTTCTGAATCCGTCGATGAATCTGATGTACTTTCGCATGTTCACTCCGTAAGAGATTCACTGGCAATTCAAGGCCGTGCTGCTCCTCCAAACTCAGGAGAGACTGCCTTCACCTGCCTTACCAGTAAAATTGTGTGATCGAATTCAAATCGAGCGGGGCGTATCGACAGAGATCATTGCCGCGATATAATTTTCAGGAAACTTGCGGTGAAGCGTCTCAACACCTTGACGTAACTCATGATCCAGAAATTCAAGATGTCGTCATCCCTGACTGTCAACCAATATGACGATACAAGAGCCGTCCGCCGAGAGTAATCATTGAAATCGGGGCATGCTCGACAAACCAGGCCAGGGGTCCGTAAAAAACCGGAAAATGTTGTGGCTGTTCAATCGCTTTTGAATACCGCCAGTAGTTGAGCGAATATCGCTTTCCCCCGAG
>JBJKQZ010000433.1:0-5030 GCA_046704865.1 Terriglobia bacterium | reverse complement strand
TGGAAGCCATGTTCGGCAGCACGATCGGAAACAACCTTGATCTGCTTTTCGAACTTGGGCATACAGTGCTCGAGCAGCAGTCCCTGAAGGCACTCCTGATCACACGTGGTCGTGACGGGATGGCCGTCTTTGAAGCAGGCAGGAAGCCACAACTGATTCCGGTCTTTGGTTCCGATCAGGCTGGTGACGTCACCGGCGCAGGAGATACAGTAGTAGCCGTCTTTACGCTGGCGCTGGCGGCAGGCGCCGGATATTTCGTTGCTGCGCTCCTGGCAAATTGTGCCGGAGGTCTTGTGGTCATGAAGCGTGGAACGGCCACCGTTACAGCCCGTGAGCTCAAGGAGGCGATACGGAACGCATGACGGGCAAAAGGGTTTCCCGGTCAGATGTGGCAGCTCTCGGAGAACGCCTGCGGAAGTCAGGACAGCAGATTGTCTTCGCGAATGGATGCTTTGATATTTTCCACGTGGGGCACGTGCGATATCTGGAAGGAGCACGGGAGCAGGGTGACGTATTGGTCGTGGGTGTGAACAGCGATACTTCCGTGCGGCAACTGAAGGGCGAAGGGCGGCCTTTGCTTCCGGAAGATGCGCGCGCGGAATTGCTGGCGGCAATGGAATGTGTCGATTACGTAGTTATCTTCGATGATCTGACCGCCGCAAGTGTCCTACTCGATCTGCGGCCTGACGTCCATTGCAAGGGCACCGACTACACAGAGTCAACTGTCCCGGAACGGGAAGTTGTGAGGAATTGGGGAGGCCGTGTTGCAATTGTGGGCGACGCCAAGGACCATTCGACCCGCGATCTGCTTGTCCGGATTGCTCAGCTCAAGAACGGTGGAGAGATGCCACCTGGGCAGGAATAAGGGGAAGAAAGTGATCAATTTTTCTCTTTAATCATGCCAAATTAAAAGAAGATGCCCGAATCTCGCCAGCGTTTCCTTATCATCCGTCTCAGCTCCATTGGAGATATCGTCCATACGTTGCCGGCAGTTGCCGCACTTGGGCGCGCATACCCGCGTGCAGAAATCCATTGGGCGGTTGAAGACCGGTTCTCGGTGCTCGTCGAGTCAAACCCCTTTGTCAGTCGCGTCATCCGACTGGATACACTCGCCTGGAGGAAAAACCCCACGGCATCGCCGACAATAGCTGGAATCATGCGTGGTTTTGATGCACTTCGTGAGTTTGAATATGACGCCGCTATGGACTTCCAGGGTCTGATGAAGTCCGCTATTTTCGCGAGGCTCAGCCACGCACAGAAAAGGATCGGTTTTTCAAGGAAAGCGCTCCGCGAGCCGTTGGCGGGAATTTTTTACACCCATCGTGTTTCCCCTCCGGATCTCGGACACGTTATCGAAATCAACCTATCGCTGGTGAGTCCCCTTGGAGTGGCCAGTTCAAAATGGGAGTTTCCCTTGCCTGACAGCCCCCACGATAAAGAAACTGTTCGCAGTCGTCTTCAGCGGCTGGGCGTAGATCAATTCATCATCGTGAACCCAGGTGGGGGCTGGAAATCCAAACGATGGTCACCTGAGAACTATGCGCTACTGATTACCAGGCTCGCCGGCAAAATTCCATTTGATATTCTAGTGACGGGATCACCGCAGGAAGAAGAGGTAGCGAACGAGATACTCACTCGAGCCAATACGCCTTCAGCAAAATGGTTCCCCGCCACGCTTTTGCAATTTATAGCACTGGCAAGAAAAGCCAGTCTCCTGATCGGTGGAGATACAGGACCGCTCCACCTGGCAGCGGCGGTCCGGACTCCCATTGTTGCTATCTTTAATTCCCTTGATCCTCGTAATACTCCGGAGCGTAATGGTCCGTTCGATGCTTCGGATATCATTATTCGTGGTCCTCGAACGGCGCAACGCAATGCTTATTCAAAGCATTTGACCTACCTTGAGGGAGTTAACGTTGAATCCGTCGTTGAAGCGGTATTCCGGCGTCTGGGAATAATGCATGAATAAAGACTTCCCGTCATTTGTTGCAAGGTGGCGCGTGCCTTTTGGATTCGCCCTGGGCATTGCCTACCTGATCTTTGCACAGCCTACAGTTCCGCTGCTGATAGTCGGATCGATCGTGGCGTTGCTAGGCTTGGGTATTCGTGCTTATGCGGCCGGCCATCTGGAAAAAGACCAGAGCCTGGCTATGGACGGTCCATATGCTTATACGCGCAATCCGCTTTATTTGGGCAGCCTGTTCATCGGCCTGGGTCTGGTCCTGGCCGGCGGACAGTTGGCGCTGGGAGTTGCGTTCGTGCTCTTCTTTCTGGTTGTGTACGGACCTGTTATGAAGCGTGAAGAAGGGAATCTGCGCCAGCGATTCGGGCAAAGTTTTGATAATTATGCAAAGACCGTTCCATTGTTCCTTCCCAGCCGAAAACCGTTAAACAAATCTTACAGGAAATTTGAGTGGAAACGCTACCGCAGAAACCGCGAATATGAAGCAGCGATTGGCTATCTTGCCGGGGTCATTTTCCTGATTGCAAAGATTCTGCTACGTTAGAAAAGGGCGCAGGTTGCCTTTGAGCGGTGTGTTGCGTCTAAGCCAAGTATGAAACCTTGCCGCGCGTGCATTGTGATAGCTGTATTGTTCCTCGCCATGACAGCGGGAAACGATGGCGCACAGCCCGTGAAGAACAGCCCCGTTCCCTTTCGCCCCGGCGAAACTCTTACCTACGATGTTAACTGGTCGGTTTTTCCTGCCGGAACAATTACAGCCACTCTCAGCCAGGACAAGAACTCGCCTGGCGACTCCTATGTCGTCACCACCACGGCAAAATCGCAGGGGTTCGTATCACTGTTGTATAAAGTCCAGGACGAATTCAGGTCGGTCTTCAATCCGGAGACGCTCTGTTCAATTCAAATTTCGAAACAGATCAATGAGGGGCGGCGACATAAGATTACCAAGATTACGTTCGATAATCATCGGGGCTTGGCCATTCTGGATGAGCACAACCTGGATGAAAGTGATGGGCCACCCAAACACGCCGAGCACGAAATTCCACCCTGCGTCCAGGACATCATAACCGCTTTCTATTACGTGCGCAGTCAACCTCTGCAGGTGGGCCAGGATGTCAAGCTGGCTGTCAACGATGGATCAAAGACGACAACGATTGTGGCGGCAGTTACCTCACGGGGAAAAATTCAGACTCCAATGGGTGTCCACGAAGCATTGCGGGTTGAACCATCCATTTTCGGAAATCTCTACGAGAAGAAAAAAGGAAAATTGGTAATCTGGTTTAGCGACGACCCTTATCACTTCCCTCTACGCATTAAGGCCACTCTCAAGTTGGGTGCCATCACAGGCACGTTGTCTTCTGTCTCTCCTACTCCAGATGGATACGCTGTTCCCAGAACCGCTGACGCAGGCCTGAAGAAAAATCCGGCCAGGCAGGCTCTTAAATAATTTTGTATTTCTCGGACAGGATTCGTTGCAGGCGTGGTTTGTAGATAAGGTCAAAAGTGTGACCCTTGTCAGGGAACAGATTGAGTGCAAATTGCCGGGTCGCGGCGACCAATTTGGAAGCCTCCTCAACAGGTACGTCCTCCTGCTGGAGAGCGCTCGTTACCATATCCATCACAATCTGAAGCCTTCGGACTTTTCTGGCTTCCTCAAGAATTTCCAGTTCTGTTGCCACGATCGCCCCACCTTGAAAGCAGAATCCAAAAATATATTATAGGCCAGAAGATCTCCATGTAAGGCTTGCTTCACGCCGCCAATTGAAAACTCTGGACGAACCGTAGCAGCGAATCGTGAGCGATGATTTGCTTAAATCAATTGTGACGGCCCCATCCCTGGCGGTTGTAAACACCGGCATATTCGTCAAGCCCCAACTGTCGGACGGCAACGCGATTTCCTTTTCCTTATCAGCGCGGTTGCCACCTGCGTCCAACACTACCTTCGGATTCACCCGCGCTAGAAATTGTTCTTGGGATCTGATCTCGGAAAGGGGCCGCGCGGACTCCAGCACATCACTGGAAAGTTCAATCCCCGATTCCGCCAATAGCCGTTCAACCCGCTCGTCTGTGTCGCCCCGCAGAAGAACGCTTCCATATTTGCTCATAATTCGGAGTACGGGTGATCTATCACTGAAGGGCAATCGTAAATTATCAGCAATAGGGCGCGGCCATATCATTCGGATATCGGATTGGCCTGCGCCAACATTATTCCCTTTGGCAATATCGCGACTCCTGACACCACGCTCCTGAGCGACTCTCATCAGGCTGAGATCATCCGGGCTCGATATCCCGGGGTCTCGCCAAAGTTCACGGACTCTGAAATTCCGGAGAATGGCTTCCATGGCATTAACGTTTTCATCGCTGCCTTCACCCAGAACTACAATATCGATCTCCTTTATCCCGCGCGACCACAGATAAGGTGAGACAATTTCTTCCCCTGGGTTCCACCGCCCGATATCCGGGCCAAAGTGTTCCTGGCCGCCAGCGTCTACCAGCACGGAGGTGCCGTCAGGTAAAACGCTAAAGATAGCCTGGCCTCTGCCACAATCGAGCGCGGTTACTTCAAAGGCCCCGCTCGAAAGCTCTGGCGGAAAAGGATAGAAAGCCACAAGGCAGGCAAACAGAATAAATACCGCTGAGGAAGCCAAAACTAAACCCCTGTTTCGGTTCAGAGTTAATGGAATAGCGATTACCGCGAGTGCAAAACCTACGGCGACCCACAGTGGCGGCCCGGGAATCCGATAGGACATCCACAGGGGTTCGCCCCGGAATTCCGTAAGTGCTAGAAGCGCGCTTGTAATCCAAAACAGCAACTTCGCTGGGAAAATGGCGAGCATTGGAAATGTCGCCGCCATGAACACGGTGGGCACGGCCAGGGCAATCAACAAGGTCATCAAAGGAACAGCCAGTGCATTCAATCCGATTCCGACAATGGTAATACGGTGGAAAGTCTCTGCCATGGGCATCAACAGCCCCACCTGAAGAATTGCCGAGAACAATACCAGTTCCATCACCCAAAGGAAAATTCGGACAGGAGTAACGACCAGTTGCTCGCAAAGGACAGGAT
>JBJKQZ010000432.1:0-2659 GCA_046704865.1 Terriglobia bacterium | reverse complement strand
CCCCTGCGCAGGGCCGCGTATTTCTCCTATGGACGGAATCCGCAATTCCTCCTGCTGAATCATTGGGTGTAAAGCAACTGGTTATCCGTTGGGCGCACAGCAATCTTACTTTGATGGAAACCGCCAGGAAGCGTGGGTACCAGGTGTTTGCGGAAGCCAATCCTCAGACTGCCTCCTCTGCTGCAGACGCCGCGAGTAAGAACGGGCTCGCAGGTATTGTTGTGGCAAACAACTCCGATCAGCCAGACCAGGGAACTATAAGTGGGCTCATCCAGGCGCTGCGCCGTTCGCATCCAGGGCTTGCCGTCTTCAATCTGGACACGGGAGGAAAGCAGCCGCAAATCCGAGGCAATCTGGTGGTCAAGAGGGATGGAGTACTGGAAGTTTCCTCACCAACGATACAGCCCTGGATCGATTCGAATGTGGCCCTGACGAGGTTTGAGAGGGCTTACAATCCCGGACAGGTTCCCCTTTACACTTTTGCGTGGGATTTGACTGACCCAGTGGAACGCCAGGAAGGACCCCGGGCGGCCGATTATGCTCTTGCGGTGGCCGAAGCCGGAGCCATTCGTGCCGATGTGATTCTTCCTATCCATCCGAATTTGCAGAAGGCTCTGGCAGAAGGGAATAAAACAGCCTGGCGAGAGTGGAACAAGGTGAAGTCTTATATCAGGTTTTACGCGGGGATGCCGTCGTCTAATACGGTCTCCTGGGCTGACGTTGCCATCCTCGCCGGAAACTACGATGAGGGCTACGAATCCATGAATCTGCTTGCACGGCACAATGTTCAGTTCGTGGTGATGCGCCCGGCGGAAATTACCGAACAGCGGCTGAGCCGGTTGCAGTTGGTTATCCTATTTTCGCGCCCTGAAGATCAGGCCGTCCATACTCTCCAGACCTTTGCAGCATCCGGGGGTACAGTCGTTCTCATAAACCAGCACGGCCCATTTCCATGGGACGCGCTGCCTGCTGAGAAAACGGCCGAAGGGACAACTTACAAGGTCGGGCACGGGGAAATCGTGTCATTGGCTCAGCCGGTTGGAGATCCTGAGGCTTTCGCAGAAGAGGTCCGCGAACTATTGAGCAAGCGCGGCGATTCAATCTTTCTGTGGAACGCTTTAACAACTCTGGGTTTTGCTTATCCTACTTCGCACGCGGGAACCGTGGTTGTGGATCTGGTTAATTACGCCCAGGAGCCTCTTCAGGTGCAGGTTCGGGTCAGGGGATCCTTCAAGAGTGTTCGGTACGAGTCCCCCGGTCACGGTTTCTATCCTGCCATCACCCCTGAGCACGAGAAAGGATTCACAGAATTCGTCGTCCCGCGCCTTGAAATCTGGGGAAGAGTCTACCTGCGCTCGAACGCAAATCCACCAAAATGAGTTGTGCTGCAAGATTCCCGTTACCCCGCAATAAATCGCTTCCCGAGCCGAACGAGATGGAAGCCCGGAGCTATTTTCCCCTCCGTCCTTGCCTTGATTGACCGCCTTTGGGGGTTCGGCTAGAATCGTAATCATTGAAGGCTATGAGGTGTGGCTTTCGAGGCCCACGTTGAACAAACGCATCCTCAATTTCCGGTTCCGCACGCGCCTGGTTCTGGTGATGTTTCTCATCACGGCATGCACCAGCGCCATCCTCATGGTCGCGTATATTCAACACAATCGGCGCATCAAAGCTTACGTAGCGGGCCAGACGTCTGACCTGTTGGAAATTATCCAGCTAACCCAGGCAAGTATTTCTCCCAAAGCGGACCGATTGGAAGCACTTAGTGAATTTAAGTACGCGTTGAAAGGTGCCGGCCTGTCATCCATCAACGTTCTCTCGCCCACAGGTGAGGTTGTGGCCAGCACCAATCCGCACCAAATCGGGACCAAAGTCAAGCTGCGAAGGCGGAAGACCCGAACCAAGGAAGGCCCCATCCAGATAACCGCGCAGTTGCGTGATATTGACACTGACACGCAGGCCGGCCAGCAGCACTATGACATCCGATTTCCCATCATTCAGGGCGAAAAGGTGATCGGTTACGTCCAGGTGGGCGGTGAAATGGACGAAGTTGGGGCAATGCTCAACCATGTTTATTTCCTGTGGCTGGTCTGGATTCTTTTCACCATGGTGGCTGGGATGTTTGCCATCGTCTACCTGACCTTTCGGTTCACCAAGCCCATTGATCAGCTTGTGGAAGGCGCAAATCAGGTGGCCCAGGGCAATCTCTATGTTTCACTTCCAGAAGGTGGAACGGACGAGATGGGTCTGCTGGCTCATACCTTCAATCAAATGGCCGAGCGCCTTCGTGACGCGAGGGAACTCCAGAAGCGGTTGAACGAGGCTGAGAAATCGTCCTTGCTGGGTCATTTTGCTTCAACCGTTGCGCATGAAGTCCGAAACTCTTTGAATTTTCTGAATCTGAGCATTGATCAGATCCGCGCCAAGCGCTGGCTGGCGGATGAAACGCCAGGGCGGGAGTTGCAAGTGAGCCTTGCCAACATGAAAGACGAAATCACCCGGCTCAACCGCCTGGTGAATGATTTCCTTGCGGTGGGAAGGCAGACCCCTCCGCAGATTGCGCCATGCGACCTGAAGGCGACCGTTGAACAGGCGGTCAGCATGGTGGAAAAGCAAGCCAAGGCGCAGGATATCCGGATTGTTCTTGGCCTGCCTCAGG
>JBJKQZ010000431.1:0-4124 GCA_046704865.1 Terriglobia bacterium | reverse complement strand
CACCGGTGTCAATCGAACCGCCTGCCCGGTCAACCGCCTGCGCAATTTGATACGCCGTCCTGTGCCTGGTTCCTTCAGGCAGCAGCCCGGCCACCATGCTCGCAAGTCCGGAAAGCCCCGGAGGGTCTGCCTCGGCTCCTACCTGCACAATGGCATAGAGCCTTACAATGGGTACATCGTGGCGCTCAACCAGAAAAATTCTCAGCCCGTTCGATAGCTGATGCACAGCCGGCATGTGGAAAGAAACGGGTTCAGGAGAAGGGACGGTCGGAGGAAAGTCACTTGCCACGAGTAGCGGTCGCGCCAGGCTCAAACCGAGCACAACAAGACCAACCAGCACAGTCCTCTTGCGGGCGTACGAATCAAATCTCAACGGGCACCTGCATTCAGAGTTGCCGATTCCTGTCCTGACGGACCAGGGTGAACTTCCAGCAGCGTCATATTTTTGTCCACAAAGTATTTCTTTGCCGCGGCCTGCACCTGCTCAGCCGTCACAGCCAGATAACGGTCAGCTTCCGTATTGATCAACTGCGGATCATTGAGGACGACCGTGTCGTAACCTAACTGCTCTGCCAGGTCTTTCGAGTTTTCCCTGTCAGACGCAAGCTCGAACATAACCTGGTCTTTGGCTTTTTCAAGTTCTTGGGGAGAAAGGGGCGAATCCTGCAGCCGCTGCAACATGGAAGACACTGCCGCTTCACCCTCAGCCGGCGTATGCCCGGCACCCATTACTGCAAAAACGAAAAAGAGGTTGGGATCCTCGCTAAAGTCCGCCGAACTCTGGGCCTCAAGAGCTATTTGTTTTTCATACACCAACTGGTGATAGATCATTCCGCTGTCGCCCGCAGAAAGGATTCTCGAAGCCAGCCGCAGAGGGTAGGAATCCGGTGTTCCATCTGCCGGAATGTGGAATGCCTCCACGAACGCCGGCAACGCGACGTCACGCGTCATGCTAACAGTTCGCTCGGCAGTCTGATCCGGCTCCACGGGGATTACCGGCGATATCGGTCGTGTCCCGGCCCGAATGGGTCCGAAATATTTCCTGATGTCCTGTTCTGCATCGTTCACGGAAAACTTGCCGGTAATAATAATGGTTGCGTTGTTTGGAACGTAATACGTATTGTAAAAATCCCGAATATCATCGACGGTTGCACGAGTCACATCACCAACACTGCCAATGGGCAAATTGCGATAAGGATTTACAGTAAAAGCATTTTCGTAGAGCGTTGGAATAACGGTGCCGTAGGGCGGATTGTCGTACCTGCGCCGGCGCTCTTCTTCAACCACCTGTTTCTCGTTGTTGAGCACCCCCTGGTAGATATCCAGGTTTCGCATTCGGTCAGCTTCCAGCCAAAGCGCAACTGGCAGGTTTGAGGTAGGCATCGTTTCCCAGTAAACCGTGACGTCCGTAGTCGTGTAGGCGTTGTCGATGCCGCCCACCCGGACGATGTAATCGGAAAAATGCCTGCCCAGCGTCTTTGTACCGTCAAACATCAGGTGTTCGAGCAGATGGGCAAACCCGGTTCTGCCTGGTTGTTCGTCGCGTGACCCAACATGGTACCAGACTTCAACGGTGATCACCGGCGCGTCACCGCGATTTACCATCACGGCACGCAGACCGTTGGGCAGCTGCACAGTGTGAATATCCAGAGGTGGAAGGGTGACGCCGGCTGCTGATGCTTTGATTCCCAGGAACAGCAACAGCGCGAGAACGGCAATCGTGCGGGCAAAAGTTCTTTTGTAAAGGCTTTTCAATCTGCCTCAATGACGCATTGCGCGGCAACACGGCTGATTAGACCGCTGACCTTCTGCCGCGAATTTTCGCAAAAAGCACTTCCTGCCCGGCCCGCGCTGTACACAACCGGCGTAGTGCCTGCAAACGCAAATCAATTCCCTCTTCACATCTAACCAATAAACCTCTGGGCGATTGGGTAGCGTCGCCCCATTCCAAACGCTTTGGCGGTAACCTTTAGCGCCGGTGCCGCCTGTTGACGCTTGTATTCAGCACGTGTGACCCGTCGCACGACATCATCTACCAGCGCCAGGTCAACCTTATACTTTGCAGCAATGTCCCTGGGAGACAATCGGTCTTCAATAATGCCCTTCAGAATCAAATCCAGGACGTCGTAAGGTGGAAGTGTGTCCTGGTCCTTCTGGTTTGCCCTGAGTTCTGCTGAAGGCGGCTTCTCGATGCACGACCGCGGAATTCGTTCCTTTTCACGATTCAGGTATCGAGCCAGCGAGTAGACCATTGTCTTTGGAAGGTCGGCAATGACGGATAATCCCCCGGCCATATCGCCGTATAATGTGCAGTAGCCAACCGCAAGTTCTGACTTGTTGCCCGTACTCAAAACCATGGCACCCAGCTTATTCGAAAGCGCCATCAGAATATTACCGCGAATGCGGGCCTGGATATTTTCTTCCGTTACGTCCGCGGCGCGCCCTTCAAAGGCAGCTTCCAGCGTGTGGAGATAACCGTCGAAGATGGAAGAGATCGGGATGACCCGGAATTTTACGCCCAGACGTTTGGCGAGATCCTCCGCGTCCTTCACACTGCCGGGAGAAGAATACGGCCCCGGCATGGCGATGGCATGGACGTTTTCCGGACCCAGCGCGTCTGCCGCAAGGGTCGCAACCACCGCCGAATCGATTCCGCCGCTCAGCCCGACGATAGCCTCCTTAAAGCCGCACTTCCGCATGTAGTCGCGCATGCCCAGCAGCAGTGCTTTATGGACGGCTTCGATTTCAGATGCCGGAGCATCGTGTATATCGGCAAGCGTTCCGGAAGTGTCAAAAACAACCAGGTCTTCCTCAAAAGATTTGGCCCGAGCGATCAACGTCCCGGCCGCGTTGAAGGCCAGGCTTGAGCCATCCAGCACAAGCTGGTCATTGCCGCCAACATGGTTAACGTAGGCGACGGGAATTTTGTGTTCCGCGGCAATCGTCCTGAGGATGTCGTACCGGAGTTGGATCTTTTCGGTGCTGTAAGGAGAAGATGCGATATTCAGCAGCAACTTGGCGCCGGCCCGAGTAATCTCTTCAACGGGATCACGCGGATAAAGCCGCTTTCGCCAGAAATTTTTGTCGTTCCAGATGTCCTCGCAAATTGTAATCCCGATTCGCACGCCTTCAAGGTCAAATACTCCCACCGTGTTACCCGGCTCAAAGTATCTTGATTCATCAAACACATCGTAGAACGGGAGCAGAATCTTGACGTAATCCACAAGGACTTTTCCACGATAAACAAGCGCCGCGGCATTGGACACAGCCTTCCCCGTCTGGACCCGAGACGCACGGACATAACCAATCAGGGCGGGAATGTCAGGCAAAAGATGGCTCAGGCGCGAAAGTTCTGCCTCCGACCGTTCAATAAAGTCCTGCTTCTCCACAAGGTCCCGTGGCGGATATCCACAAACAGCCATTTCCGGAAAAACAACAAGGTCGGCTTTGCCCTCAACCGCCATTTTGGCGTACTGAAGAATCTTCGCAACGTTTCCTTCAAAGTCTCCCACGGTCGTATTGATCTGCGCGAGTGCGATTTTCATATGCTAAATGTGAGTGCCGCCAACCCTCTTCCTCAAATAAAATTCCAATTATACTGAAGGTAGCTGCGGGAAATCAGCATTGGTTATTCCAGTCTCCAGCCCTACCGAAGGGACATCGCAGCAGTAGCTTGACTCATTTAGGCACCGTCTGCCGCGGCCTCTCCGCAAACGAATCACGCCAGATTTCACCGATCTGTCTTCCGGTCATAGCGGTTTCCGCGCCACGAGCGACGCAATCCCACAATCAAGCCATTGCTCACGGTAAAAGATAATCTCCCAATCCCCAAACGCCTGCCGCAATTCGTTCCTTTCAAGAAGATGCGCGGGGTTCTGGGGTTTGAGGCCGAAAGCGCGGTGCTCCTCGGTATACGTTTCGTAAATCACCAACCCTCCCGCCTGAAGACCGGAACGTATGGAGGGATACAGTGCGGGGTCGCGGTACTTGAAACAGATGATAACGGAAAAGGTTTCAACGGGTAAGGTAAAACGCGTGAGGTCTGCCTGCACAAAGGCGACCCGCAGATTCAACTGTGCTGCTGCGCTGCCCTCTGCCAGCGATTCCCTCGAGCGGTCAATTCC
>JBJKQZ010000430.1:0-5137 GCA_046704865.1 Terriglobia bacterium | reverse complement strand
TCAAAAGCGCACCCCCGTGTGCGCTCCTGTCAACTGTCAAGCAAAATACGGATGTTAAGTTTCAGTTTTTGGTTATTGAGAATAAGTGTCTCTGTCGCCAGCATCTGGGCTGCTGAACTGTGCTTGCGAACGGGCCGGCAGAGGATTAAGCTGATGCCGTTTAGGTCATTAAAGAGGAAAATCTCGTCAAAAGTGCGTGAAGTCCTTTTTGAGAGCCCGCATCCCTTCGGAGGGTTGTTTCAGCCTTGACCGTGCAAATTGCCTTCATAGCCCTGGCAGTGCTTCCTGCAGCGATTTTCTTCAGGCCGGATTCTGTGAGTTTTTGGTGGGGATACCGGCACGGGGTGGCTCCCATGCCCCCGGAGTTGCAAGAGGCGTCTCGTCGGAGTTCTCGCCGCTCTTGGATTCTCGCCAATGGATTTGTTGGTGGGGCGGTCTGGTACCTCATGTGGAGAGCCTCACTATCTCCTGCGGACGCTGGACTTCAAGCGGCGCATTGGGTCGTGCTCACGGGGCTTGGGTTGGTCGGCGCTTTGGTGCTCACCTGCCCGGCGACGGCGATGCATATTTTGGTTCGGCGGATGACGCGGAAGACGATGGCGTTGCGACCGGACTGGAGGCCGCCGGAAAGAAGGTCCCCCGATCTGCAAGCTTACGGTTCCCCGGTGTTCTGGGTATCAAGCTTCGTAGTCGAGAGCTTTGCGCAGGAATTCTGGCGAGCGTTCTGCCTCGTGGCGGTCGAGCGACTCGGAGGCAGTGCAGCTTTCGGCGTGGCGCTTACGACAGCAGTTTATACGGTGGCATACTTCGCGCCCTCTGAGGAGACCCGATGGTTTCGGCGAGGGCGTTACGTCTCGCTTATAATGCAGGGAGTAATTAACTCGCTGCTATTCATAGGGTCTGGCTCAGTGATGCCCGCGTTTATTTCGCACCTTGCTTTTAACTTATCTTCACTTTGGCGCGACCGACACCGCGTCGCAGCAGGTGTACATCCTGCTGCGCCTCCCCTCTGTCCGAAGTGCGCAACGAGGATTACATTCAGTGAAGTAAGGCAAGTGCGATTTGCTTGTCCCAATTGCGGAACTTGGCTCCGAGCAAAGTCAGCTGGGAGTCCTGGAATCGCCGCGATTATGGGTGTGGTTCTCGGTTTCCTGGTCCCGTATCTTTTGAGCCTCGCCGGCTATCACGTATACTGGTTAGCGCCGATCATCTTCTTTGTCGTCTATCTTGGCAGCGCGTTGCTGGCGGGCCTAACAACTGTGCCCAAGCTCGAGTTGAGCCTGCCCGACCGAACTCCTGCGCGTGGCGTTCTGGGTCTTTCTGATCCACCGGACCGCCAGCCCAAAGGATAGCCTACGAGGAGTGCGTCGAATCTAACCGTCCGGGGGCAATCTTCAATGATCCTCGCTCAGTGTAGTCGACTGCGACCCGCCTTCAGTCTGCAGCAGGGGGGCATTAGCGCTCAAAATGTCTGTGCTACTCCGGTTTTAGTCGTTGCCTGAGACCTCAACAAGCTTCGCAAGTGCCAACCAGTGCCGTGCGTGCGGAATCCGCTTTCCAGCGCGTAAGTCTGTGGCGTCCGGGTGAGAGACGCCAACCGCCGCTGATACGGCCGAAACCGGGAAAGTAGCGATCCGAGGTTGAATCTTTAACGTGTAGAACTTTTCGTCAGGCGAGACTGGCTTGTCTGATAGCTTCCAAGCCTTATAGCGCAACGGCCCTCCGCCGTGTCCGGCTTCGGCGCGAATCTGCCTTGGGATTGCGGGTTGCATTGCGACCGAGTCTTGCCACGTCGGCAAGCTGTTATTTGCAGACTCTAGTCATGCGGCCTACGATCGCTGGCGGTTTGAAACCACTTCGTCTGAGGCAGTTTTCTCAAACTCTTCGGTAGGCATGTCGCAATGGCCGGAGAAGTACGCTCCGGGATTGACGATCAATGAAGGGGTTTCAACATCTCCCAGAAGGATCCCGCGCTCTTTGATTTCCAGTTGTTGAGAGGCACGGACTTTCCCTTTTACTTTACCGGCCACGCTGATTTGAGCCGCATCGATATCGGCTTCGATGTCTGCCTGGCTGGCCACGATCACACTTCCCGGTGAAAATATTTCCCCCTTAACGCTGCAGTTCAGGCGAACCATCCCCGAGGCCACCCTGATCTGGCCTTCAACTTCGATTCCCGGTTCGAGCAGGGCGACGATTTGCTCGTTGGGCATTCCCCGAACTCCTTGCCAACGCTTGCGGCGAAAAAAATCAAGGCGCATAGAAACCTCCAAATCGTGCAATCACGTGTGTGACAGTTTTTTGTGGAGCTGAAAGCAGCCCCGGTTTTCGCTAGTTCGACTTCGGGTTGCCGTAACGCGAGACGGCAGATCTTATCCTGGCGGCAGCGGATGAAAACAGGGCATCGAAACCTGAAATCAGTTGATTCGCAAAGGAATTGCGTCGCGTAAGCTCTTTGATTCGGAGTAACTCCTGCGAGGTAACCTGGCACTTTACAACCAAAACACCCCCAACAAGCACAGCATCAACATTCCTAACCTCTTCGTACTTTTTGCCAAGCGGATCTTCGATGGCGTCCAGATTCAAAATCACTTTGCCACAACCCTCTTTCGCAAAATCCTCAAGACGCCTGAGCGTTCGGAGAACCCCTGAACCCTGGGGCTCATTAGCCGAAGCAAGTGAATTCAGGGCTTTCACGACGAGCGGGAGGGCTTCAATCGTCAGAACGTGCCTTTCACCCAGGTACATTGGCAACCTTCCGGAATGACCGTCCTCCGGCAAATGCTACAGGACTTCGACATAATTACTATCTGGTTACTGATGATTCAATGGTACTAAAGTTCTACAACCAACGTTCCTTGACGATTTAATATATAGGTACAAACTTATCACCATGCTTCTATCGGCGCAGGACAGATCCCGGCAAAGGGAAAGCGAGGTGTCCTCGGTGCCCGCTCGAACAGCCCTCCGACCGTGGCAAGCATTGGCCTGCACTGCTCCATACAGCGGCAAGAACAAAGATAAACTTACAAACCCACTGTTGGCCGATATTCAGATGGTCTCCATAATTCAGAGACAACGTGCCTGCTTTCAATTACATATAGCCTACATCTAATGCGATACATTCAAGTACAATTGACAATCCGACGTATCGCAACAACAAAAGGAGGCTGCCACTGGGATGTCTTTTGGGCTGAACGCAGGACCGATCGTGACCACAAGTTGCACCGTTCAAACCTGACCAGCGGCATGTGAAAAAATGAAAGAAACACTTTCACTCGAGCAGGAACTTCGCCAGGTCCGTATCTTTAATGGGAAAAATTTGAAAAAGCCATCCGCCACTGCCACGCCTGCTACGCAGACAACGGAACGCCCCTGGCAGCAAGACATTGACGCAGTGCAACAGACCATGCAGGAGGTTCTGCGCACTGTCGCCAACCTCTCGGGCGTTGAGCTTCCAGGCGTACCTCACGGCACTCAGGACGGCGGAACGCCCATCCATCGATTGGAAATCTCCACGCTGAAAGATCGAATTCGCAACGATCTTGAAGGTTATTCCCTTAAGACGACAGCGGAAGTTGCAAAACACGCCAGGAAGCAAACTGAGGCAGTCCTTGATGAAATCAAGGGTGAAATCGGAGGGCGAATCGAGCAGGTTGCCGCCGAATTCCGGGAAAACCTCCAACTCCCGGCGCAAATGGAAAAGCTGCTGGAGCCCTGCGTGGAAGACGCAGAGGTCAGGCTGCAAAAAGCTCTTTCCCAAAGGGTAGAAAATCTTCTCAGCGAACAGGATCATCTGGCCCAGGACAAGCTGCAGGGGGCTCTAACCTCTGTCCAGACCCAGATCAGCACGATTGAACGAACATTGCAGGAAATCCGCGAAATGAAGGCTGATTCAGCCGCACAGGTTTCAGCGGAGCCGCCTGCCGCAAACATTGAAGAGTTGCTTGCAAAACAGGAACGGATGATTGAAGAAAGGCTTCAGAGAGCGATCGAACCCATCCAGGCGCGCATCGTTACCGTCGAGGACCTGGCGGGCAAGATGGAAAGCTCCCTTTTCACCAGAATTGAACACCTGTTCAGCGAACATGAAAAATTAGTCCAGGACAAGCTCCAGGACGTACTCGGCTCTTTCCAAAGTCGCATTAATACAACCCAGGAAACGGCCGCCACGCTGGAAAGCTCACTTTCCTGCAAGGTAGAGCGAATGCTTGCCGAACATCAGCAACTGGTTCAGGCAAAGCTTCAGGAATCGCCTGCCAATGTCCAAACACCGGCGGATTCAATCGACGAAATCGCAGCCAGGATGGAAAGTTCCATTTCCCAAAAGGTGGAGCACCTGTTGGCTGAACGCGAACTGTTGCATCAGGACAGGCTTGAGCAGGCGCTAAGCTCCGTTCAAGGTAGGATAAAGACTGCCGAGGACGCAACGGCCAACCTCGGAAGCTCTCTTTCCAAAAAGGTTGATGAGATGCTTGCCGAACAAAAGCAGATTGTTCAGCAGAAGCTTCAGGAGGTTGCAGTTCCTGTTCAACCCCAGATCGTTTCCGTTGAAGAAGTCGCTGCCAGGGTAGAAAACTCTCTTTCCCGGAAGGTTGAACAGTTGTTCGCCGAACGGGAGATGGCGAATAAGGACAGGCTCCAGCAGGCCTTAGTCTCCGCCCAGGCCCAAATCGCCACCCTGGAACAAGCCGTGCAAAAAATCTGCGCATCAAAAGACAATCCGGTCGTGCAGACACCAGCCGCGCAGACGGACGCCGCAGCGGATGGCATTGAGACAAAGAATGAGGCCAGCCCCAGCAATGATTTCAACGGATTTCTGGATCAGGCGTTCTCGCGCATTCAATGGTCGTTCAAAGACCTACTGGAAACCCGCAAACTGAAGCATGCAAAAAGCGGCGATGCAGACTTGGAGGAATTGCGCAAGGCACTGCCCACCAGCAATACCGACATGTTAACCCAAGTCAAGCAGGCGCTCGATAACCTCGACCGGCTCGGCCCCAAAAATCCGGCTCCTGCCAGCTAGGCAGAAGGCTTTGTACAGGTTATTCAACCCCGAGGCAACCCGCGGACACGCCCGCGGGGCTCAACAAAGGCCCTTTCAGGAAATAAGTTGCTGCTGGAGCGCCTGAACTCT
>JBJKQZ010000429.1:0-5738 GCA_046704865.1 Terriglobia bacterium | reverse complement strand
CGGTTACCCTCCCCGCCGCAGGCCTGTGGCTCTAAGATTCTTTTTGTGATCCGTCAGGCATAACATCGGACGCGGTGGCGCGAACCCCATCCGATGACAAATACTACCATGCCCGGTGGCATACAGCAAACATGGATTATTTCAGCCGGCCTTAAGGGAATGATACGGCCGGACCCCAGTGCAACCTTGAAAACAAGCCGCTTAGACCTCAAGAACCACCGGAAGAACCATCGGACGCTTGCCGGTTTCCTGATCGAAGTGGCGGCGCAGAGCCGTGCGAATCTTCTCCTTGATGACTCCCCAATCCGCAATTTCCTCAGTATTTGAAACTTCAATGGTCTTAAAGATCACCTGGCGGGCGCTCTCAACCAGGTCCGTCGCTTCGTCCATCGGGATAAAACCGCGCGAAACGATTTCAGGAGGAACCTCAAGCTTCCCGGTGTGCTCGTTGATAGCCAGAATGGGAATAACGATACCGTCTTCTGAAATGTGGCGCCTCTCTTTCAGAATGATGTTGTCTACCTCGTCAAGCGTTCCCACATCAATGCACACACGGCCGACCGGGACACGCTCAATTTTCATCGCGGTATCGCCATCGAATTCCAGCACGTCGCCGCTCTCCAGCAGAAAAACATTTTCAGGCGGGATTCCCACCCGCTTGGCCGCTTCCGCATGGCAGAAAAGCTGGCGATACTCGCCGTGGAGGGGAATAAAAAAGCGCGGCCTGACCAGATTGAGCATCAAGTTGATTTCTTCGGCGCTGCCGTGCCCGGATACGTGGACAGGCGGCTGGCTGCCATCCTCGTAATGGATGTGCGCTCCACGGCGATAAAGATGATCGATCATGCGGAAGATGGACTTCTCGTTTCCCGGAATAACCCTCGAGGAAATCACTACTTCATCGCCGGGCTCAACCGTCGCCCAACGGTGTCTATTGACCGCAACCCGCGGAAGCGCAGCCATGGGCTGTCCCTGGCTGCCGGTCAGTACTACGACCACTTTTGAGCGCGGCAGGTTCTTGAGTTCGTTCTGCTCCACCAGCAGTCCCGGGGGGATGTGGAGTTTCCCCATTTGTTGAGAGATTTCCGAAATCTGCAGCATGCTGCGCCCCAGAAAACAGAGACGGCGGCCGCGTTCATGTGCGAGGTCCGCCACAATCTGAAGGCGATGGACGGATGTTGAAAAGCACGTAATCAGCACGCGTCCCCCGGCTGCCGTCATGATTTCCGAAAGCCGCTCACGAACGGCGCGTTCCGAAGGCGTGATGCCGGGCCGTTCGATGTTGGTGGAATCCGAGAACAGCGCCAGGACTCCTTTGCGCCCGTAGTCGGCCAGCGTGTGCAAGTCACTCTGGCGGCCATCCATCGGCGTCGGATCGAACTTGAAATCGCCCGTATGAATAATGGTTCCCGCAGGAGTTGTAATGGCCAGGCCACCGGACTCAATGATGCTGTGGGTAAGATGGATAAATTCCACGTGGAACGGCCCGATATCAAACGGGGTGGCAGGCTTCATCTCACGCATCTCAACGCTGTCTTCCATTCCGTGCTCGACCAGCTTCGCCTTTACCAGCGCCAGGGTAAATGAAGTCCCATAAATGGGAGCATCGATCTCGTCGAGAACGTAAGGCAAAGCTCCAATGTGGTCTTCGTGGCCGTGAGTGAGAAGGATGGCCCTGATCCGGCCCTCGATCTGCCGGAGATACGTGATGTCAGGAATAATGATGTCAACGCCAGGCAGTTCTGTGTCCGGGAACATCACGCCGCAATCAACAACCACGGCGTGCTCACCATACTCGAAGACCATCATGTTCATGCCGAACTCGCCGAGGCCTCCAAGGGGAATAGCTCGTAACTTGTTATCAGAATTTGAGATGTTCGTTCCTCCTTAACTTCCTCCGAATCTTATCATAGCTTCGGCTAATGCACAGGTTCGCCTCTGCACCTGCCGGGTTCCGTTTACCGCGGCGGGGAACTGCATCTCAAGCCTTGGAAGACAGCGGCAAACTGCTGAAGGGAAAGCTGCTCCGCACGCACCCCCTGGGGAAGTTTCAAGCGTTCGAGAATCTCTTCAATAGCCTGACGCGGGTAAACGGGCGCCAGACAATTCAAAAGCTTCTTGCGCTTGTAGGCAAAACACTGCTTGAGGAAGCGCAGGAAGGCTTCCTCGTCCTCAGGCCCCACGATGGGATCGCCCTTTCGCATCTCAAATTGCACAAAGGCCGAGCGGACTTGGGGCGGTGGAGAGAAAGCTCCCGGCGGAATGTGCAAGGCCACTCGCGGAGACGAATAGAGGTGAGTAAATACGGTCAGGTAACCGTAATCGCGAGAGCCGGGCTGCGCAACCAGCCGGTCTGCAACTTCACGCTGAACCAGCAGGCCCATGGTTCGAATCTGCCCTGCAAATCTCATTACGTGATGAATGATAGGAGAAGTAATGTAATAAGGAAGGTTGCCGAAAACGCAACATCGATCCACGCCATGCCTGCGGCAAATTTCTGTGAAATCTGTGAGAAGAACGTCGCGGTGAATAATTTCGACATTCGGCGCCTGCTGGAATATCTGCTGAAGTTCGGCCACCAGTTCAGGATCAACCTCAATCGCTACCACCCTGTTCGCGCGAGGGGTCAACAATCCCGTAACAGCCCCGTGGCCCGGGCCGACTTCGATAACAAGCTCGTCAGCGCGAACCGCAAGAGCATCGGCCAGGCGCAGGCAATAACCAGCGTCAGAAAGAAAGTGTTGTCCAAGTTTTGGCCGCCGGCTTTTTGTCATTGGGAACTAGCAATCTCAAGGTTAAGTCTCGATTAAGTCTTGCCGGTCGCTTTCGATTTTGTTCAAATCCAGAACCTTGACTTTGCTGACTCCATCCTCTAATTTAGCCTATTAAGCGTACGTAACATATTCAGTGGATTATTCCCATGAAAATAGTATTTGTAGCGTCTGAGAGTGTGCCCTACTCGAAAACAGGGGGACTGGCTGACGTAGTCGGTGCGCTGCCCAAGGCGCTGGCATCGCTCGGTTACGAAGTTGAGGTTTTTCTTCCCCGCTACAAAATCACCAAGCCCGGAGCCGTGGTTCCGGGTGCCGGGAGCGTTACAATTCCCCTTTCCGGCGGTTTCAAATTTGCTTCCATCCAGGTTGCCGGGGAAACAAACGGCGTCCGGACGTACCTGATGGAATGCCCGGAGCTGTTTGACCGTGAACAGCTCTACATGGCAAATGGCAGGGATTATCCGGACAACGCTGAGCGTTTTGCGGCATTTTCAATGGCGGCACTGGAATTCATCAAGCGCTCCTCCGTGCCGCCGGCGGTCATACACTGCCACGACTGGCAGTCCGCGCTTGTTCCGGTTTATTTGCGGAGCCTTTACGCGGAAGATCCGTTTTATGAAAACACTTCCGTGCTGTTCACAATCCATAACATCGGGTACCAGGGGCTCTTTCCGCCTGAAATTATGCCGCGGATATCCATCAGCAAAAAACTTTTCAACATCGAGGGACTGGAATACTACGGCAAGGTCAATCTGCTGAAGGGTGGAATCGTCTTTTCAGACTTCGTATCGACCGTCAGCCAGAAATACGCGCAGGAAATCCAGACCGACGAATTCGGGCACGGCCTTGAAGGCGTCTTGCGGAGCCGCGCAGACCACCTGACTGGAATTCTGAATGGTGTGGACTACGAAGACTGGAACCCCGCCACAGACAAATTGATCCCAGCAAATTACACCCCGCAGGATATGCAGGGAAAGGAAGTCTGCAAGAAAACGCTGCTGGAAGCCATGGGTGCGCACGATCCTGTTCTGGACCGCCCGCTACTCGGCATCGTGTCGAGGTTTGTGAGCCAGAAAGGTTTCGACTTGATTGCGCAGGTTGCCGATGAGCTGATGCGTGAGGACGTTTACGTTGCGGCGCTTGGAACAGGCGAACCCGAATATGAGGAGCTGTTCCGCGGCCTGGCGAGAAAATATCCGCCAAAATTCCTGGTCAAAGTGGCTTATGATAACGCGCTCGCCCACCAGATCGAGGCCGGATCGGATATGTTTCTGATGCCTTCGCGCTATGAGCCTTGCGGCCTGAATCAGATTTACAGCATGAAATATGGTACAGTGCCCGTGGTAAGAGCGACCGGAGGGCTGGATGACACTGTCCAGCCATTCGATGGCGACAAGGGAACGGGTTTCCGTTTCCGCCAGTATTCGGCTGTGGCGCTGCTGGCATGCCTCCAGCGCGCGATTGCCACGTTCCGCGACAGAGAGGCATGGTCCAGGCTGCAGCAAAACTGCATGCAGGAAGACTTTTCATGGGCTCAATCGGCAAGGAAATACGCTGACCTCTACGAAAATCTTTATGTAACAAGTTCTGGAGGAGCGGCGTCCAGCGTTACTGCGTTTTCTTAAATTTCGGCATTAACTGGGAGGGTTCTAGAGATGGCTGGAGGCAATATCCTGGAGTTTAGCGACCAGAATTTTGAGCAGGAGGTTCTTAAGTCTGACAAGCCCGTGCTTGTGGACTTCTGGGCCGAGTGGTGTGCGCCCTGCCGCATGATTGGACCGGCAGTTGAAGCAATTGCCGGGGAGTATGCCGGGCGGGCAAAAGTCGGGAAATTGAATGTGGACGAGAACCAATCGGTCACAAGCCGCTACAATATCCGAAGTATTCCCACGTTATTGATTTTCAAGAATGGAGAAATCAAGGAACAGCTTGTGGGGACAACTTCAAAGGACAATCTCGCCAAGCTGCTAGACAAAAATCTCTAGCCGTTGCGCTCCCTGGATGACCGGGAGAACCGGATAATCCTTGAGTCATAAATACTCCTTCACTGAAGTGAGGGAGTATTTTCCGCGCCAAATGGCCCATCGATCCTCCTTATCAGGTTACAATGTGACAGAGAAGGTAGATAGCTAAAGGTATGAAAACACAAGAGGGAAATAACAACGTTGCCATCGTTGGCCTCCAATGGGGCGATGAAGGCAAAGGAAAGATTGTCGACTCCCTTTCAGATTATTTCGACATTATTGCCCGCTATCAGGGCGGGGCCAATGCCGGCCACACCGTAGTGGCTGATGACAGGAAGTACATTCTGCAACTGGTTCCTACAGGAATTCTGAGGCCGGGGAAAATAGCGGTTATCGGCCAGGGAGTGGTGATCAATCCAGAGGCTTTGCTTCGCGAGCTTGACGGGCTTGAAAGCAACGGAGTCAACGCCCGTGAAAGGCTGAAAATCAGCGACCGCGCGCACCTGATTATGCCTTACCACCGCAGCCACGAAGTAGCTGCGGAGCAGGCGCGCGGCGTGGGAAAGATCGGCACCACGGCATAAGGAATTGGTCCGACTTATGAGGACAAGGCCGGCCGGCGAGGGCTGCGCACCGGCGACCTGCGCAATCCTGAAGCCTTCCTCCGCAAGTGCAAGGCAGTGCTTTCAGAAAAGGACCGGATCGCCTCTGCGCTGTTTGAGGGGGCATCGTTCGGCGGTGACGAGTGGATCCAGGAGTATATCGAAAAGGCGCGGGAGCTGCTTCCGATGCTGGTGGACGCGTCGGAATACCTGAATGATGAAATGGACCGCGGCAAGCGCGTCCTGTTTGAAGGTGCGCAAGGCACTTTGCTCGACATCGATCATGGCACCTATCCTTTTGTAACCTCGTCAAGTTCCTCAGCCGGGGGCGCCGCCACCGGGACAGGCGTGGGGCCGACGCGGATTGGAACAGTTATCGGCGTGTCAAAAGCGTACAC
>JBJKQZ010000428.1:0-3259 GCA_046704865.1 Terriglobia bacterium | reverse complement strand
GTACCGCAATGCCGCGTTCTCACCCAACCGGGCTGCCGGTTGCGGCGATTGCGGAGCGCCAGCGGCGTTGGGCATGATCATCACCGCAGCCAGCAATGATAACAGAACAGTCTTCATGGCCTAATGTCCTCCTTACCCAGCACGCCCAGCGCACTTTGCGTACCGTGGGGCCGTACCGCGATTTCCGACGGGAACGCCAGCTCGTTGAGCGCCCACTTGTAAGACGGCGCCTCATGAAGCAGCCGGTTTGCCGTTCCGATCGTCAGCGGGCGGTGGCTCCAAAGCGGCTCAGTTGCTCTCTGCTTCAAAATACTTTGCCGTGCTGGGGAAAAATCTCGCTCTGAGCGAATTTTGGACAAACCCACTATCAGCAGCGTGACGGCGACCGTGGCAAGGGCTGCCAATAGAATGTACATGCGGCGCCGCGCACGGCTCTCTCGCCGGACAAGTAGAGGCTCTGCGGGTAGCGGGCGAAATTGTCTTAAGCGAGTTTCAAACCGTTGATCTTCAGCGTCCGGCATGGCAATCCTCCCTGCTGCACATGAGTTCGCGCAGCCTGGCCAGGGCATAGCGGTATCGCGAGGCCGCAGTATTCGGGCTGATCCTCAGGACCTCGCCAATCTGTTGGAAGGTCAGTTCAGCCCAGATGTGCAGGACTGTTACCTCGCGCTGGTCATCGGTGAGCGCGGCGAGCGCCTGGCGCAGTTGGAGCTCCGCCGTATAGTCGCGGTCCGGTGGCCCAAACCATGGGGAAGCGGAATCAAGCGCCACCTCGCGCTGGCGAATTTTGAAATCATTCAGAATGGAATTTCGCACGCAGGCGAAAAGGTACGGGCCGGCATCCACTGCCTGATCGATTCCGCCTTGAGCCAGAAGCCTTGCGAAAACCTGGTGGACCGCATCTTGCGCACGAGCCCGGTCACCCGTCATCGCTGTTGCAAACAGCACCAGGGCGGAACTGTGCCGGCGGTATAGGTTTTCCAGGGTAGCGCCGTTGGTACCGGTTCTCTTCACGTTGCGGTCTCAGAAATAAGACAATCGAGAACGGCAGATTTGTCTTGGGTTCGTGGAGAAATTATCTCATCAGGAGGATGATTCGAAAGGACGGATCTAGATCGGCGTTTTATCCCGCAGCTGGGGAAAAGCCCCTGCATCCGTCCGTTGGCACGTTATCCGGCACTACGATCGGGGTGAGGAATCTGAGTTGGGGGTTTTATGGAAAAGCTGAGTGAAAGCAAGCCGATTCTTTGGGCGTGACGAGCGCCAGATTGAAAACGAAATGTTAGAGACGCCGGCTTTGCAGCTGGTGCATCTTGGAATAATGGGAGCCCTCACGTCAAGCAAACCGGCGCGGCTATCCCGGTTGGTTGTGTTTGAGGAACGTCCCGTGCTGGAGCTCGCTGAAGGCTTCGCGAAGCTCTTCCTGGGTGTTCATGACGATGGGGCCATACCAGGCGACGGGCTCTTCCAGCGGCTTGCCTGAGACCAGGAGGAATCTCAGGCCCTGATCTCCGGTCTCGACGGTGACTTCATCGCCGCGGTCGAAGAGAATGAGCGAGCGATTATCCGCTTCCGTGGGCGGAGTGGTGTCTGACCATCCTACGGGTTCAGTGGGCACTTCAAGTGGGCTGGAGGCGTTGCAGAATTTTCCTGCGCCGCCAAAAACATAGGCGAACGCATGGCGGGTGGTTTCCACTGGCAGAGTCTTGCGCTTACCGGGCGGCACGGTGACGTCAATGTAGATAGGATCGGCGGCTACGCCGTCTACGGGACCCTTTTTGCCCCAGAATTCGCCGCAGACTACGCGGACGAGAGTACCGTCATCGTCGGTGACTTCGGGGATTTCGGCGGATTTCACTTCCTGGTAGCGCGGCGACGTCATCTTGAGCGACGAGGGCAGATTTCCCCACAACTGGAAGCCGTGCATGCGCCCGTTGGCATCACCCTTGGGCATTTCCTGGTGGATGATTCCGCTGCCGGCGGTCATCCACTGAACGTCGCCTGCACCGATGGTGCCGCTGTGGCCCAGGGTGTCTGCGTGCTCCACGTCGCCGGCCAGACCGTAACTGTTTGTTTCTATGCCGCGGTGCGGATGCCACGGGAAACCGGCCAGGTAGTCCTCCGGTCGCTCATTGCGGAAGTCGTCAAGCAAAAGAAACGGGTCAAAGTCCGACGTGCTTCCAAAACCGAAAGCGCGTCGCAGATGCACGCCGGCGCCTTCCAGCGTGGGTTTCGATTTAATCAGACGCTTAACCGGCCGAATAGACATTTTTGCCCCCTGCAAGGTCAGTTTAACTCTTTAGATGAGCAACGGCGAGTTTAGTTCCGCGCAGAAATCGGCAGGCGGGCGCGCTCTGAGATCAGCTCCGTGACGATGGACTCTACCCGGTCGGTGTAAAGAGCTCGCACCCATTTGGGATTGAGCCACTCGGGCCTGGCTTTGCATGCCCGGTCAAATTCTCTCAGCACGGAATCCGTTTTTTGAATCTGCCACCGCGCGATGATTCTGCCCATCGGGAGACGGAAGGCGCGGGAGGCTTTCTGATACTGGCCCTGCTCAATGAGCACCCAGCCCAGCGTGTCAAAAGCCTCAGGCATCCCGTGGGGTTCCCGCGTGGGAATTTGCAGCAGATCGAGGGCGAGTGAATACTTGCCGTCGCGGTAGCACCACCAGGCCAGCCGTGTGAGGGCCTCAGCATTTAACATGGAGACCGTGGCCGAGCGTGCCTGGAGCAGCACGCGGTCGAACGCTGACGTGTCACCGGCCATCAGGCTGAGCCCAGCCTGGTCAATCCGGACCTGGCTGGAAGTAGCGATGCCGGCGGGGCTGAGATCCGCGACCCAGGCGGCAAACTCAGCGGCAGCCTGGCGCGGAATGCCTTCAGCAGACAGCGCAGTCGCGTATTTTGCAACGACAACGGCGTTGTCAGGGCTTGCGCTTGCGGCCTTGCGGTAAGCCGCGGCAGCACCTGGGAAATCCGCCAGCGCAAACTTTGCATCGCCAAGCACGCGGAGTGCATACGCGTCATCTGGCTGCAGTTTGATCGCCTGTTCTGCAAGGTCCGCCGCGTCACCGTATTTCGCTTTGCTGAGGGCATTCCGCGCCCGGCCAACAGCAAAAAATACCACAGCAGCGGCATCGCTGGGCGACAATCCCAGCAGCCTGCGATAGACGGTCGCCGCGCCGTCATAATCACGCAAAGCAAATCTTGCTTCCGCGAGTGCGGTCAGGGCTTCCGCCTGGTCCGGCATCAGGCCA
>JBJKQZ010000427.1:0-4580 GCA_046704865.1 Terriglobia bacterium | reverse complement strand
CTGGGCGGTTTCACCACCGATCAGGGCGCAGCCGACCTGGCGGCAGGCGTTGGAAAGCCCGCGCACAACTTCAGTGATGACCTTGGGGCGGATTTTGCCGGTTGCGAGATAATCGAGGAAAAAGAGCGGGCGTGCGCCGTGGACGGAAATGTCGTTGACGGAGTGGAACACCAAGTCGGCCGCAGCGCTTTCATGCCGGTTCGCGGCAAACGCGATCTTCAGCTTGGTACCCACACCGTCCATGCTGGAAACCAGCACGGCGTCTGAGGGCAGACCTCTAAGGGAAAAGAACCCTCCGAAGGCTCCAAACCCTCTCAGGACTCGGGGATTAAAGGTCTTGCTGACCAGTTCCTTAATTTGTGACTTGGCGCGGCTCGCCGCAGTGATGTCGACGCCCGCATCTCGATAGCGCATAAATTGTCGAGGACTCCTATGGCGGAATCACATAAGAATATCAGAAGGACGGAATCCGTCAGAAGATTTTGCCCATTCTGGACCAGCGAGTCTTGGCGAAAAAGTTCCAAAGGATGGAAGCGTCAAATTTCAGCCGGTCTGACAGCCGGTCGTCCAGCCATTCGTGAGTAGGCGCGTTGTAAGACCAATAGACGAATAACGGCTCGCCCACCACGTTCTGGACGGGCACAAACCCCCAGAAGCGACTGTCGAGAGAATCGTCCCGGTTGTCACCCATGACAAACAGGTACCCCTTCGGCACGTGAAGGCCGTCCTTGTGAATATACTCGGGCATCACACGCGCCCAGTGGGGATCCAGACCCCAGGCCGCAGGCAGTTCATTGATTTCATTTACCGGCGGCGGAAAATTATCGCGAAGCGGGAAAATGGCGGAGGACATGAAATGGGCATAAGGCTCATCAAGAAGCTTGCCATTCACGTAAACCCTTTTGTTCACGATCCGGATCACGTCTCCGCCCACGCCGATCACGCGCTTGACAAACATCTGGGCGGGATTGACCGGGTAATGAAACGCCACAATATCACCGTGGTGGATGGGAGCCAGGCGCGGAAAGCGCACATCCGTGTAAGGCAACTGGGGACCGTAAAGCAGTTTGTTCAGGAAAACGTGGTCGCCGATCAGAATGGTGTTTTCCATTGAACCCGTGGGGATCACGGTGGCTTCCGCAACAAACGTCCGGATGCAGAACACTCCGATAAGTACAATCAGGAGTGAGCGGACAGTTTCCCACAGGCCGTCATGCCGGGAAGTTCGCTGGGGTGCAGCAACCTCCGGTTCAACAGTATTCTGAGTTGGTTCCCCGCTGTTCAAAGGTTCAGATGTTTCCATAAAATCAATCCCGGTTTCGCAAGGTGATCAGCGGTTCCTGGATGGCGGTGGGATAACTGGCCGTGTAACAGGCCAGGCAATAGTTTTCCTTGTCGTTTCCTACAGCTTCCCGCAGTCCTTCAAGCGAAAGATAGCCCAGTGAGTCGGCGCCGACGTATTCGCGAATCTCCTCCACAGAGTGATTAGATGCAATCAGCTCTTTTTTGGTGGGCGTGTCGACTCCGTAGTAACAGGGCGAAACGGTAGGGGGGCAGCTGATCCGGAAATGAACCTCCCTGGCTCCGGCTTCACGGACCAGACGAACAATTTTCCGGCTGGTGGTCCCGCGGATGATGGAATCGTCCACCAGCACCACGCGTTTGCCCTCCAGCAGGCTGCGCACGGGATTGAGCTTGAGCTTGACGCCAAAATCACGAATGGCTTGAGTGGGCTGAATGAACGTGCGCCCAATGTAGTGGTTGCGGATGAGCCCGAACTTCAAGGGAAGGCCCGACTCTTCGGAATATCCGATGGCCGCTGCAACTCCGGAATCAGGAACGGGAACCACCATGTCCGCTTCAGCCGGGTGTTCGCGCGCAAGTCGGCGGCCCAGCATTTCGCGGCTGCTTTGCACCGAGCGGCCGAATACAAGGCTGTCAGGCCGGGAAAAATAGACATGCTCAAAAATGCACTTGGCCGGTTTGGCGGGAGGAGAAAAGCGCAGTGAAGTGATGCCGCGATTGTCAAGGATTACCATCTCGCCCGGCTCAATTTCGCGCAGGTAAGTGGCGCTGATTATGTCAAAGGCGCAGGTCTCTGAAGCAATAACGTAAGCGCCGTTCAATTGGCCCAAGCTCAGCGGGCGAAAGCCGCGCGGATCGCGGATGGCGTAAACGCTGTCTTTGAAAAGCATCACCAGCGAGTAGGCGCCGGAAACACGGTCAAGCGCCTCCGCAATTGACTCCGGAATTCCGCTGTGACGGGAACGCGCGAAATAGTGCAGGATCACTTCCGTATCGCTGGTCGTCTGGAAGATGTCGCCGCGAGCTTCCAGTTCCCGGCGGATGCTGGCAGCGTTCACAAGGTTCCCGTTGTGGGCAAGCGCAACCTGACCCTTCTGGCAACTGACGCTGAGCGGCTGGGCATTCTTCAAGTTTGTATCGCCAGCCGTCGAATAACGTGTGTGGCCGATGGCGGCGTGTCCGGGCAGGTCCTGCAAAACCCTCTCGTTAAAAACTTCAGCCACCTGTCCCATGTTTTTATGGCCGATCAGACGGTGGCCGTCAGTCACCACCATCCCGGCACTTTCCTGGCCACGATGCTGGAGCGCGTAAAGCCCCAGATAGGTCAGTTTGGCGGCTTCAGGATGCCCATAAACTCCAAACACGCCACAATGGTCGTGGAATTTGTCGTCGGACAGGGACAACAGTGGGAATTTTTCAGGGGTTAGTTGCAAAGCTGTTTTCCGTGGCCCCGCGTCAACCAGGGTGCAACCCTGGTGAGATTATCCTGCTGGAGCCCGCAAAGCGTTTTGCTGCCAGGAGGCTTATCCCTCAGGCTCTCAAAGTCCTTACTTATTCATTTTGCCCCGGCTCCATGCCCAACGCAACTCTTTTCTGGCCTGGACTGGAGGCCTGCTTTGCGTTGCGGACGCTTGGCCTGGGATATCGGCCTTCAGGCTACGGCGGAGCGCTGGACACCGGGCAAGTTTATCCTCCACAATAGGGTGGAGATTCTCCTAGCGGGGGTTAAGTGAGCGCTTCACAGGCTTCAATGATCAAGAGTATTCCTGTCCGTGAATACGTTCAGCAGACGTTTGTACCGCTTTCCCGGCTTGCGCACGATTGGGAAATGCACTCGGCGGTCGCGCTCAGCCCCTCTGAGGAACGCACCATGGTCCGTGAGCCTTCCCGCGCCGTTCCCCAGGCGATCGCCCGGCGGCTTGGAAAACTTCGAGTTCTGCTGGTTCCATTCGTGGCCTGTTTTCCAACGGGAGACATGGTGGCCTTTGCCAATCCAGAAGGCGACAAGCACTCCGCTGTGTGGCTGGAAGAGAAGGGCAGAACCTATCTGGTCCTGGCCTGCCGCGACCTCGATCCTCATGATACGGGATGGGAATTCCTGGCAAGCATTTCGGAGCTTCTCCGCTCTCGCCTTAAACCCGAAGAGTTGGCGCGTTACACGGCTCTGTTGCAGGAAGAGCTGGGCCAGGGATTTGAAGGTGAAATTGACGGGGATGCCTATGAAGCCAAGCAGCCGCTTCGCAGGCGTGGCCGCTGGTCGCGAACGGGACCGCAATTCCTCAAGTACCGCGACATCTCCTTCACCGGGACGTGCGCGGAATTCATGCACGGGCTCTGGCACGACGTCCAAATCCGCATCGGGCCCGAACATTTGCCAGTTTCTGCTTTGCGCCAGCGCATGAGCTTGATGGCCGACCTATTTCCGCCGAATCCGGGCTATCAATTATTTGCCGAAGGTGAGCGGCAGTAAACCAGTACATTCCGGCCCGATTCCTCCCTGCCGTTTTTGCGGCATTCCACACCTCCGGACGTCCCTCCAGCGAAATTTGCTTTTCAACTTGCATAAAGGCCCGGCAAAGAATATTCTTTGTCCCCGACCAGACTCTATCGTGCGCGTTCAATGGGGGAAACATGGCCGCCGAACTGCCAAATTACGTTGCATCGTCCGTACCCAATCCTCAGAGTAAGCGAGTTCCCTGGTACAAGAGCACGGCCCCAGCCTACGCAGGGATTTTTTTGTGGGTTGCCTTTTACCTTGGGCTTTCAGCGCCGACATTGAGCCAGGCCAGTCCCGGCGTCTGCCTGCTGGGGCTTTTCGTGGCGGGGTTGCTCTGTTTCGCGCTTTTCTATTACGCACCGGCGATGCTGGGCATGCAGACAGGGCGCCCGCTTTACATTGTGGGTACATCCACATTTGGCGTGAAGGGCGGTTACCTGATGCCCGGTCTGTTGATGGGCTGTCTTCAGATTGGATGGTTTGCTGTCGCCACTTATTTTGCTGTCGACTACATCATGGAAGGGCTCGGCAGCCACTCGAAAGGTCTGTTTGTAGGCATTGCTTTGGTCTGGGCGTATGGGCTGGCCTGGGTTGCCATCAAAGGAATTTCCTACATGGCGCGCATTGCGCAGTTCCTCAACTGGGTGCCGCTCTTCATGATCATCATTGTCTTCTGGGCCAACAAGGGTGGAGTTTCCAGTTACCATCCCCCGCAGCAGGATGCCTGGGGCGGCTTCCTCACCATGCTTGCCATTGTCATCGGGTTTTTCGCCACGGC
>JBJKQZ010000426.1:0-8685 GCA_046704865.1 Terriglobia bacterium | reverse complement strand
GTTTGTAACCGGGACTTCAGCCGTCGGAATCAGCCACAGGTCCGTACCTTCCAGTTTGAAAAGGTCCTCGGCAAACTTGGGCAGTTGCCCAGTTCCAAACATGCTGTCCGAATTCACCATGAAAGGCGGGAAAACTTCAGTGTAGCCATGTTCACGGGTGTGAAGGTCCAGCATAAACTCGGCCAACGCCCGCTCCAGCTTTGCACCCACGCCGTAATAAACCGCAAAACGCGCTCCGGCGATTTTGGCGGCGCGTTCGAAATCGAGGATGCCAAGCGCCGGGCCCAGGTCCCAATGTGCCTTTGGCTCAAAATCAAATTTGCGAGGCTCTCCCCATCGCCGGACTTCCTGGTTATCGTCGGAACCGCGGCCAACGGGGACCGTTTCATGGGGTATGTTCGGCACCCTTCGCAGCAGATCCCGCAGCTTTTCGTCGGCCGCTTTGGCCTGCTCATCGAGTTGCTGAATATTTGTGCTCACCTGCTTCATCTGCGCGATCAAATCCGAAGCGTCCTGCTTCTGTTTTTTCAGCGAGGCAATTTCATTGGATACGGTATTGCGCTGTGCCTTCAGCGCCTCAGCCTCAGAAAGCAGTTTGCGCCGCTCCGCGTCCAGGGCTTCAAAATCTCCCAGGATTCCGGCTGCACCGCGGTCGCGCATCTTTTCGCGAACCAGGTTGAGGTTATTGCGTACAAAACCCAAGTCGAGCATCGAGACTCCCTCTGCAAGATTAGCTGCCTATTTAAGCTACACTTCTGTGGCTCTGCAATTCAAGCTGCCCGATGATACTACCTTGACCAGGGACAAAGCGGATATGGATAGATTCGGTTGAACGGCATGTGGCGGGCAGCGCACTTTAGCAAGGGCTGGCTAAGAAATAATGGGGCGCCAGCACAGGCGCCCCTTGGTTCGAAATTGGCGTGAACCTTACAACTGGACTTGCAGGACTTCTCCGGGAAGAGGAGTCATTCTGAACTTCGGTGGCGTGGACGATTTTTCCGTAACAGGTTTGTTCCGTTCCTGTCTTTGCGCCGGAAGAGTTCCGGGCTGCGTGCGCTCCATTTGAATGCCCAGGCTACGTTCCAGCAGAAACAGGTCGGCCCGCTGGTCGCTTGAGAAAAGTGTCGACGCAACACCCTGATGGCCTGCGCGTCCTGTGCGCCCCACGCGATGGATAAAGTTCTCCGCGATATCCGGAAGGTCATAGTTGATGACGTGTGCGATGTCCTGGACGTGAATCCCGCGGGAGGCCAGGTCCGTGGCCACCAGCACACGGTATCGTCCCTTCTGGAACCCTGATAGAGCGGCATTCCGCTGCGACTGTGACCGGTCGCCATGAATTGTTGCGGCGGTAAAGCCGCTTCGATTCAGGTTTCTGGTCAGGCGCTCGGCCCCACGCTTGGTGCGGGCAAAGACCAGGCAGCGGCCTGTTTCCTGGGCCAGCAATTGCTGCAGGACTTCCTGCTTGCGGTAATGTGAAACCTCCAGCGCCTGGACCCGCACATTTTCTGAGGGTTTCAGGACGGAACCAAAGGCGAGCCGTACCGGGTTCTTGAGATAGCTGTCTATGATGCGCGCCGCGGAGGATTCCAGCGTTGCGGAAAAGCAGAGCGTCTGACGCTCTTTGGGCAGGGCAGCCACAATCCTTCGAATCGCAGGGAGGAATCCCATGTCCAGCATTCGGTCGGCTTCATCCAGGACGAGCATCCGCAGTGTGCGGAGGTTGACAAGGTTGCGGTCAAGAAAGTCTTCCAACCGGCCCGGTGTGGCAACCACAAGCCGCGCTCCCTTGCGCAAAGTGTTGAGTTGCTGCGCTTCAGCCAGGCCGCCTACCACGACGGCCGCACCGGGAAGCTGCTTGCCTCTCAGCCGCGCATACTGTTCCGCAACCTGCATGGCGAGTTCGCGAGTGGGCACCAGCACCAGCGCCGCTACGCCAGTCGTCCGTTGTTTCAGCAGGTCCTCCATTATGGGGACCAGGAACGCCAGCGTCTTGCCGGTTCCTGTCTGCGCGGTGCCAAGGACATCCTTGCCCTCAAGCGCAGGCGGAATAGCCGCAGCCTGGATCGGGGTGGGTGTTGAAAATCCCGCCTGTGACAGCTTCTCCTTTGTGTAAGGTGAAATCGATAGTTCTGAAAAATTCTGCACGAGTCTAATCTTCTCTCTTTCTGGCATATGCTGCCGCTGTACGCATAAACTTCCGCGCGCAGCAATGGGCAGAGCCAGAGCTCTTTAATTTACGCTAAAAACATACGGAGGATACTGAAGGCGGGACTTCTCAGATCAGATACGCAATCAATCGGAGCAACCGCACCACACAACCGTGGTGTTAAGCGTAGAAACATTATAGCACGATTCTCTCAATGGTTTGTTTCCTGTTTAAGTGTACGCAAATGTTTTGTGGTCTTTGGTAATAGCAGGATTATTGATTTCAGACTCCAGGCGACGTGGTCCATGCTCCGGAGCCCGCTCAAGCTCGGGGCCTCACGTATTCCAGGACACGGCCGTCCTGACGGAATGCGTTGTATGGCCGGAGAGTGCCAGGGTTCAGTGTTTATCTGTGCAGGCTGTGCCGATCCATTTGGAAGTAAAAGTGCCGTTGACACTCATGGTACGGCCGCTGCCGGTAACTGTGGATTGCATCCAACCTTTAACATTTTCTGAATCCGTCGCCTCAATACGGATCTTCGAGTCGCTTTTCGAATCTTCCTCCGTGCACACCTCCTCGATTTCCATCTTGCTTCCCGTGGATGAGAGAACCGTTTCGGTGCAATCCTTGCCTTCGTTGAACGGATCCTTTTCCAGTTGATCCCTGGTCAGGCAGGTTTTCGCGCTGCGCGTTCTGGGTGTTCCGCTCTTCATATTTTTCATCATGGCGTCAAACCTGGCCCGTTGTTCAGGCGTCATCTTGTCCAGCATTTCCTGGGGGATGGGTGGAGCCCCGCTGAGAGTGGTGACCCAGGTGGTCTGCCATGTTCCGGTCTTGACGTTGAGCGGCTGAAATTTCCCAGTCGCAAAAATAATAGAAGCCGACAAACAAACCAGTGCCCATAAAATCAGGTTTCGCATCTTAGCCTCCTGCCGATTCACCCTTGAATTGAGAAGCTCTCCAGAGTTTTTTCCCGATAGCATACGGGAAAATTACGCGCCAATCTGATTGGCCCTGCACTTGCCATCCATGAGAAACCTTCCTCAACAAAGTCACAGCAAACCAAGCTTGGCCAGCAGGATCGCCATACAAACAACCGAAAGGGCTGCACCGCCAAGGACCATCAGCACGGCGTGCTTTCGCAGACCTCTTTCAACTTCCTTTCCCGTTTTGGAGGAGATGAGATACTCCTTCTCCGTTACTCCTCTTACGATCATGTTGTGGTCATTGGCGTCCCCGGGGTGAGGATTTTCGACGCAGGTGCCGCTGATGTCATACTGCCCGCCGGGGACCAGGCAATACTCCGTCAGGCGATAGCGGCCGCTCGCGGCGCCGAACATACTGGACGCGGGAGCCCCGCCTAATACCTTGGCGAAGGACTCAAAAGGGTTGTCGCCGCCTCGGGCTGCGACGGATTGCTCCGCGCGTTGCAAACCTTCCATGAATTCCCGACTGCCGGGTGGATGTTGGAGCGCTTGGAGCGCGGTTTGGCGGGCTTCCTCATTCTTCGGGTCAGACTGCGGCCCCATCGATTCCAGGCGCTGTTTGATCTTTGGCGCCATCATGGTGATCATCCCGGTCATGAAGTCCGAACTGCCCGGGGAGTGTTGGAAAACATCTATCAGACTCTGCCGTGTTTGTTCCCTGCCGGGGTCCGACTGGGGTCCCACATATTTCAACCCTCGTTCGAACAAGCCTCCGGCCCAATGGGCGTCTGCCTGGGTGACGTATTGCAGCAACTCCTGCTGCGTGGCTGCCACGCCTACGGTTGTCTTTATGCTGGACCCAACTTCGCAGTGCGCTGACTGGGGCAGATCGAGGTCTGCTCCATGCGCGTCAACAAGCACTTTGCCGGTTGCGTCCGTAAGGTAGAACGGGACTCCGTCCACATCGGTTCGGTGATGGCTCCAATGGCCTCCGTGGCCGTCGTTATCGCTTTTCCACTTTTCGATGACCACTTTGTAGGCCAGGCACGGCGTACGGCTTAACGGGGAGGGCGTCGTCTTATCCCCCTGGGCCTTTCCGTAAATCTGCGCAAAGCCCATCGGGACGCTGCGGATCGGGATCTCGGGGGTGTCGGCAATCAGCAGGTAATTCCGGAACTGGCGAAATCCCTTATAAAAGATGTAAAGACCGGCTCCGAATCCCAGCAAGGCATATCCTGCGAGATCGTCATTATTATGCGGCATATCAGTTGCTCCAGGGGCGGATAGGGGCAGACCTCCAAGAAACTTCCTGGCTGGTAATGCACCCCGTTCTGTTTCTTCAGGCTGCCTGATCCTTCTGCTATAAGAATCTCGAAAAATCTAAATAAAAGGCCACGCTAAAGAAGAATCCGCCTCGACTGGATCTGTAACTTGTCACCCAGTCCCGGAAAGGCCACTGATATGAATTTGCGTTGATTTATAAACGCCCGCAGAGCCTGCTTCATCAAATTACCTTCTCGCCGAGGTGCGGACCAACTGGATGTTATTCGGACTACCTCGTGGGAGTAATCTAGCATTTTTGCCTGCGGAAGTATATGGGCTCATCGTGTGCTTCAGGGCGAACAAGCCACCCTCCTGAGGGTGCCTGAGAACACGAGTTATGGGACCACGACGCCGGGCTCACGAAAGCTTCGAAGCGGCTTACCCGACACGAGGGTGACTTCCACTAAACACGCTGAATGCCAGCCGGTACCGTATTTCAATCAAGGGGCACAAGCGTGTAGTGGTTGATGGGGTTTACACGGTTCGCATTTGTGCTATCATGGCTCTGAGAGCCTTGGCACAGCCGCGCGTCGGCCGAGAGAGCCGGACGGAAATCAGGTAGAGGACCCGCCACGATTCGACGCCTTACATCCCCAGCCCTCTTGAAAAGCTCAAGGCAAGCATTGGCGTCGTCAAAGACCCGACTTAGGTCGTAGAAGGCGATCCAAAGTGTACGTTACTATTTTTCCAGCTTCATTATTCGAGGAATGTGATGGGAATTACTGACTTCGCTGTAAAAGAAGTGGATGCCTCCTCCGGGCAGGAGAAGGTTGTTAATGATCTCAGCATTCAAATTGCAACTGTCAATGGTTCCGGCAGCCAGACGGCCAATACCGTATTATTGCGCTCCATATTCAGGATGGGGATTCCGGTATCTGGAAAGAATCTGTTTCCTTCAAACATTGCCGGCCTTCCTACCTGGTATACCATTCGCGCGTCCAAGTATGGCTACATCGCGCGGCGCAAAGAGATTGATTTCCTTGTCGCCATGAATCCCGAGACAGCACAGGAAGACGTGATGTCTCTTGGGGCCGGGGCAAGCGTTGTCTATGACGAAAAGCTGAATCTGCACCGTCTGCGCGACGACGTGATTTTCTATCCGGTGCCTTTTGATGAACTGGTGGGCCCGGTGTGCCCGAATGCCAAGCTGCGAAAGCTTGTCCGCAACATGATCTACGATGGGGTTCTCGCCAAGTTGCTGGGCATCCCGATGGAAGAGATCCACGAAGCGTTGAAGAAACAGTTCAGGAAAAAGCCCAGTGCGGTTGACCTGAACTTCGGCGCCGCACAAGTGGGTTTCGAATATACCGAGAAAAACCTGCCCAAGCGCGGCCGTTTTTACCTGGAACGGATGGACGCGACGCGCGGCAAGATTATCATTGACGGCAACTCCGCTGCTGCGCTGGGCGCCATGTTTGGCGGCGTGACAGTCTGCACGTGGTATCCCATTACGCCCTCCTCGTCGCTGGCTGAAACGCTGGCAAGCTACATGAAGCGCTACCGGATCGATCCTGAAACGGGCAAGGCGACCTTTGCCATTGTCCAGGCGGAAGACGAGTTGGCGGCCATCGGCATGGTGATGGGTGCAGGATGGGCGGGAGCCCGCGCCATGACGGCGACTTCGGGACCCGGAATTTCATTGATGTCAGAGTTTGTCGGCCTTGGATACTACGCGGAAATTCCTGCCGTGATTTTTGATGTCCAGCGCACGGGTCCTTCTACCGGACTTCCGACGCGCACGCAGCAGGGAGATATCATCAAAAACGCTTTGCTGTCGCATGGCGACACCAAACATCTGATGCTGATTCCATCCTCAGTAGAAGAATGCTTCACCATGGCCACTGAGGCTTTTGACCTTGCAGAGGAATTCCAGACTCCGGTTTTCGTAATGAGCGATCTTGACCTGGGTATGAACAACTGGATGTCTGATCCATTCCAGTATCCCGAGAAGCCCATAAACCGCGGCAAGGTGTTGAACGCTGAAGACCTGGAACGCCTTGGCGGGTTTGAGCGTTACCGGGACGTAGATGGCGACGGCATCGGCTATCGCACGCTTCCCGGCACCAACCATCCCAAGGCAGCTTATTTTTCCCGGGGCAGCGGACACAATGAGCAGGCTGTTTACAGCGAGCGGCCGGAAGACTATGTGAACAACATGGACCGGCTGGTTAAAAAATTTAACACTGCCCGCGATCGTGTTCCCGCTCCGGTGCTCCAGGAGGCTGCGGGCGCTGAAATTGGAGTGATTGCCTACGGCACCACGCACTGGGCCATTGTGGAGTCTCTGGACCAGATGAAACAGGAATATGAGTTGCAGGTCAGTTATTGCCGCATTCGAGGTTTTCCATTTTCCGGGCAGGTGTTTGACTTTATCCGGCGCTATCAGCGCGTTTACGTAGTGGAGCAGAACCGTGACGGGCAGATGTTCGAACTGCTTCGGATGGAAGTTGAGAGCAGTGACGTTCCAAAGCTCCGAAGTATCCGCCACTACAAAGGAATTCCAATCGACGCGCGAAGCGTAACGGACGAAATAGTTTCCCAGGAGGGCAAGAAATAAAATGTCGACCACCGCTATTCCCTCATCGCCAGGCAGGAAAGTGAATCGCATAGGACTGGAGCCTTCAGAATATAAGGGGAAGAAGAGTACGCTCTGCGCGGGCTGCGGCCACAATGCCATTTCCGAGCGTATTATTGAAGCGTGCTACGAAGTGGGCATTGAACCCTATCGCGTTGCCAAGCTTTCCGGAATTGGATGCTCCTCGAAAAGCCCGGCTTATTTTCTTGCCACCTCGCACGGATTCAATTCAGTTCATGGCCGCATGCCGTCGATTGCCACCGGCACCATGCTGGCGAACCGCGATCTGATTTCCATCGGCGTCAGCGGAGACGGCGACACAGCTTCAATCGGTGTGGGACAGTTCGTCCACTTGATGCGCCGCAACTTGCCTTTGATTTACATTATTGAGGATAACGGAGTTTACGGCCTGACCAAGGGCCAGTTTTCCGCTACTGCTGATCTGGGCTCAAAATTGAAGAACGGCGTCATCAACGAGCTGCCGCCCATTGATACCTGCGCCCTTGCGATCATGCTGGGTGCAACCTACGTGGGCCGTTCGTTTTCCGGCGACAAGAAGCAGTTGCTGGCTTTGCTTGAAGGCGCGCTGGGCCACCACGGGACGGTAATGCTGGATGTGATTTCGCCGTGCGTAACCTTCAATGATCACGTGGGATCGACCAAGAGCTACAGCTACGTTCGGGACCATGAATCGCCGCTCGAAGAAGTAAGCTACGTCCCCTTCTTCGAAGAAATCACCGCGGACTATGATCCTGGTACCACCACGGAAATTACCCTTCATGACGGCTCACGCCTGCTCCTGAAGAAACTGAATTCTGACTATGATCCCACCAACAAAACGGAAGCGATGAGGGTGCTGGCGGAGTCCCACGACAAGGGTGAAATCGTCACCGGCCTATTCTATCTGGATACCAAGAAACCGGACTTCATGGAAATGCTGAACGTTGTTGATCAGCCTCTGGCAACGCTGCCCCAGTCTTCCGTTCGCCCTCCGAAGAAGGTCCTTGAAGAAGTCATGGACGGCCTGAAATAACCTGTTTTTTGGATTGTAACTAGGCAGGATCTCTAAAGCTTGCTTGCGGGCGGCCGCCTACATTTCGCGGCGGCCTTCAAGCGCCCGGAGCATGGTGACTTCGTCTGCGAACTCGAGGTCGGAGCCGACGGGAATGCCCATGGCAATCCGGCTGACTTTCACGCCGAGCGGCTTAACCAGTTTGGCCAGGTAAACCGCTGTCGCTTCGCCTTCAACGGTGGGGCTGGTGGCCATAATCAGCTCCCGCACAGTGCCGTCTCTCAGGCGGTCAATCAAGTTCTTCAGCTTAAGCTGTTCAGGGCCGATCCCTTGCAGTGGTGAGAGCGCGCCATGCAGGACGTGATATCGGCCGCGGAACTCGTGCGCCTTTTCCACTGAGATCACGTTGTAAGGTGTCTCCACCACGCACAGGACTTCAGGATCGCGCCTGGGGTCGGAGCAATACTCGCACGGATCAGATTCCGTAAGATTGTTGCAAACGCTGCAAAGTCGGATCTTGTCCTTGGCGTCGAGTAATGCTTCCGCCAGCCGCTGAACGTCTTCACGGGGAGCGCGCTCCAAATGGAAGGCGATTCGCTGGGCAGATTTCTGTCGGATGCCCGGATGGTGCTTGAGTTCATCAATAAGGCGCGCAAGTGGCGGGGCATATTCGCACATACAGTGGAAATCCTGAGTAATT
>JBJKQZ010000425.1:0-2773 GCA_046704865.1 Terriglobia bacterium | reverse complement strand
CGCCTCCTCCCAATACGCTCGGTCCAAGCGATGACGACCCGACCCACCTGTTGAACTGGTTGCAGGCGATGCGTGACCGCACGCAGCCAGCCGCCACCGTGGATGACGGGTTTTCACACTCCGTCGCGTGCATCATGGCCACCCAGTCTTATTGGTCAGGCAAGAAACTCTACTGGGATCCAAATCATGAGGAGATCACAGAGCAGCCCCCACCAGTCTAGATAACTCATAGACGAAGAACCAAAACTACACAGGTTTCCATTTTGAGCTGCATTCTTGAACCTTTGAATTGCCTGTGTCTCAATTTTCGGGAAGGGCCCAAGAAGCGTAGAGTGCTAAGCGGAATGAGCGGCCTCCGCCCGATCCGATAAGTTGTTGAAAATACGATCGCTTGTTAGTCGGAACGGTTGAGATCAACGATTCGAGTCTGTTCGGGCCTAGCTCTCCTGTAGCTTGCAGACATTAGACCTCTGCAATAAGAAATATCTATTTGCCTGCCGGTAATGCGATGACCCGGCACCTTCAGCCTCGCGACCGGCAAGCAAAGAAGTCAAAATTGGAAAAAACAGAAACGCCTTCTCAAAATTAAACACCGCACGGCAATTTACTTTGAATCCATCGCGCTAAGTCCCGCTTGTCGAAGCTGGAGTGATTGATACCTCTTCACCGCCTGTGGCATAATCCAGCCTGAAACTACGTGAATACATTGGGAGAACAGGCTTAGCAGATGAAGATTCCCCGGGGAATTTTGCCAGGGGCGGGGCTAAGTGTGGCGTTAATCGCCGGACTGTGGAGCGTTCGCCTGCGTTGCCAACCGGCCGCGTACGGGCTACCCGGCCCACAGTCTTCGTCCGCAGCTTCTTCCAATGCCCAGGCCGCGCAGGCACAGCGCGCTCTTGCCGCGGGCGATCATCAGCAAGCCATCAGACTGTATCAAGAGCTTGCCAAAAAAGCTCCTGGCGTGGCAGAAATCCATTCCAATCTCGCAGTCGCATATTACTTTTCCGGACAATTTGCAGACGCCGCCCGGGAGTCCCGGTTGGCGCTCAAAATCAACCCTGCGCTTTTGAACGCCCATTACTTTCTTGGCATGAGCCTGGCGGAGGGCGGGTATTGCCGCGAAGCCGCTCCCTACCTGGAAAAGGACTTCACGCGCGTCAAGGACTCCAGGCTGAAGCGGACCATCGGAGCTGACGCCCTGCGGTGCGCGATGTCCCTGAACAACGTCAACCAGTCGATCAGCTATTACCAGATCCTGACTCGCGAGTTCCCGTCCGACGCGGAAGTTTTATATCTTTCCGCGCACTTGTTTTCCGATCTTTCCACCCAGGCATCGCAGCATCTTCTTGCGGCCGCACCGAACTCTTACCAGGCTTACCGCATGAACGCCGATGTGCTGGAGCTCCAGGGCAAACCGCAGGACGCCATCGCGGAGTACCGCAAGGTCCTTAAACTCAATCCTCATCTGCCGGGCATCCACTATGAAATCGGCAGCGTGATGCTCCAGCAAAGCCACGACCCGGAAACTCTTGATCAGGCCAGAAAGGAATTTGAGGCGGAACTTGAAATCGCTCCCGGCAACGCCCAGGCGGAACTTCAATTGGGCAGGATTGCCGGCACGCTTCACAAATGGGATGACGCTATCGCGCATCTCGAAAAGGCCACAAAGCTGGACCCGGAAATGGAGCCGGCGCTGGTCAACCTGGGAGAAGCTTATGTTGCCGCAGGCCGTGTTCAGGAGGCGATTGCTCCTCTCAAGCGCGTAACCGAACTTGATCCCCAGAACGCCGACGCTCATTACCGGCTGTCTTTTGTTTACCGCCGGATGGGACGCAATCAGGAAGCGGAGCAGCAACTCGCCGCCTACAAGAAAGCGTATGATCAGCTCCTGAAGGCCAAGCAGCGAATCCGGGCCGGAGTGGGTGGAGGAGCGTCGGATTCAGATTCCAATACGCCGGGGCGGTAGCGCCGGAATTTCTCCGCCCTCAGCGGGCTAAATCTGTAACTCAATGGACAGAAGAAAATTTATCCAATCTGTCTTGTCGGCCGGCGTTGTCCTCTGGCTGCCCAGGCATCTGCATGCACAGGGCATGGCTTCACGCGGAGTCCTTCCTGCGCCGCGGCCCAAATTTTCCGGACGTCCGTGGCCTGTGACTTTCACCGATGTCGCTCCAGAAGGACATATCACTGCCCCGGTTATCTATGGCAACGAGGACGTAAAGCGCTACATCTTTGAAGCAAACGGACCCGGCATCGCTTTCTACGACTACGATAATGACGGATGGCTGGACGTCTTTGTTCCCAGCGGAACCTGGATGGGTGCGGCTCCTTCCGGCGCCGCTGCGCCCACAAACCGCCTCTATCACAACAATCGCGACGGAACCTTTACCGACGTCACGGAGAAGGCGGGGCTCGCCCGCACGGGCTGGTGCTATGGCGTCTGCGTCGGCGACTACGATAACGACGGTTATGATGACCTCTTCCTCACCTATTACGGCAAAAACGTTCTCTATCACAACAACGGGGATGGAACCTTTACCGACGTGACGGCAAAAGCCGGGCTTGCCCAGGACGGCACGCGCTTTTCTACCGGCTGCACGTTTGTGGATTACGACCGCGACGGAAAGCTGGATATCTTCGTTTCGCGCTATATCGATTTCGATTTCGAGCATCCGCCGGCCAGCGCAGCAAATCAGGTTTGCAGGTTTGAAGGTGTGCAGGTGGCCTGCGGGCCGTTGGGATTGCCCGGAGAATTCTGTTCGCTCTACCACAA
>JBJKQZ010000424.1:0-3232 GCA_046704865.1 Terriglobia bacterium | reverse complement strand
GTCACCTCCACAAAGCCGCCGTGCCCTGAGTTTCGCAGCAGGGGAAAAGTCTGCTTGTTCAGCGCGACATAGAAAATGTCAGGGTATCCGTCGTTGTTGTAGTCGCGAAAGTCCAGTCCCATGCCGGAGATGAAATCCCCGCCGCCGACCAGCGCGGTATTGGTTTCAAAGGCTACTTCCGCAAACTTGTTGCCCAGGTTGTGATAGAGGAAGTTGTACTCCGAGTCGTTGGTTACAAACAGGTCCGGCTTGCCGTCCAGATCGTAGTCCGCCACCCCCACGCCCATGCCCTTGCCGATGTGGTCGCGCAATCCCCACTCCTTGGACACATCTGTAAACGTCCCATCGCCGTTGTTCAGGAAAAGCTGATCGGGCGTGCCCTTGTAATAGCGGGGATGGCAGTATGCGCCAATTCCTTCGATGACACAAAGGGGCTTGTCCGAGTACGTCCATTGCATGTAATTGATGACCACCAGATCCAGCCGCCCGTCGTTGTTCACATCCACCCACGCGGCAGCCACGGCCCACAGTGGCCCCGTACTCCGGGTCATTCCACTTGTCCAGACCCGCCTTCTTGGTCACATCCGTGAACGTTCCGTCCCCGTTGTTGTGGTAGAGCGTGTTGCCGTGCACCCCCGTTACAAACAGATCCGGATGCCCGTCGTTGTCGTAGTCGCCCACGGCCACGCCCACATCGAATCCATGCCCCAGCAACCCAGCCTGTTTCGTCACGTCGGTAAACGTGCCATCGCCGTTGTTGTGCAGCAGCATGTTGTTGTACTTCGCCGACGATTTCTTCAGCGTGGCAAGGTCTGCGCCGTTGGCAAAGAAGATATCCGGACGACCATCGCCGTCGTAGTCAAACACCGCCACGCCCCCGGCCATCGTCTCCGGCACATTTTTCGCCGAGCTTTGGTCACTGTCGAGCCGGAAGGGCAGGGGCTTCAGTTCAAAACGAATAGGCGATGGGGCAGAACTCTGCTGGCCCGCCGCGGAAGAAACACAGGTGGCGGAGAGAACGGCACAGAGCGGAATCAGGAGCAGGAAATCTCTACTGCAAGACATACAGGGGACGAAACACGGGCCCGAATCGTGGCAGGATTGTACTATGCACAACACGTGCCGCAACAGCTATCTTTTTCAGATATTTAACGCGGTCAACCGTCCGGATGGCCCGCTCATTGCTTACCGCCTTTTGCTTGCACGAACAGGATTGCCAAAAAAGGGGATGAGAGTTGTTGTGCCAAGCGCGTACAATGCTTGCCGACGCTCCAAGCCTCTGGAAAACCGCTTTATCTTGCGCCGTAATCGACAGGCTTGGCAACCCGCACTGCGGCATTCCCATGTGCGGAGCGCGGAAATCAGGCAATTTTATGGGTGAATTCACAATGGCAGGCGCAACGCGCAAAGTATTCGCAGGATTGGCAGCACTGGGTCTGGCTGTGGCGATTATGCCGGCTCGTTCGCAGACGCAAACGCAGAACCAGGCTCAAAGTCAGCCCGCAGTGACGCAGGCAGAATCCTCCGTGCCGGCAAAACCGGCAACCGCTGCGGCCGAGCCCGCCGCTGCAGACGTTGACGCGACCCCCGTCTCTCTCGACCTGGTGGTGCATGACAAGAAGCACCGGCCGGTGCTGGACTTGACCAGGAGCGACCTTACGGTGACGGACAACGGGGTCCCGGTCAAGCTCACCAATTTCCATCTGGTTGACGGCAAATCGAACGAGCAGCATCTGCTGATCCTGGTCTTCGACCCGCTGCAGGGCGCGGCCGCCAAGGACGCGCAGCACATTGCCCTCAAGGCCCTCAAAATGGTTCCGGAGAGGGGCTTCTCGGTTGCGGTGATGGACTTCAAGGGGCGCCTGCGGCTTATCCAGCGCTTCACCAACGATTACAAGGAAGTGGAAGACGCCATCAAGGTGGCCACGGACCCCAGGGACAAGACCCAGGCCGCCACCGTGGATGCGGCGGAGAAGAACCTGGTCGCGATTGCGCGCACAGGCGCGGATCTCGAGGGTGTCCATGCCAGCATCAAGGAGCGGGCCCAGGCGCAAATGCTTTTGACCGCTCTTGAAGATGCACAGCGCATCGAGCAGGACAGGCACGCCCGTGCCTGCCTGGCGGGCCTGATGGCGCTGGCGAGCGCACAGCAGAAATCCACGGCGCGCAAAGCTATCCTCTACTTCACCACCAATCCTCAGATGGACTCCGCCGCCAAGGAGATGGTGAACACCATTGTGGGCACGGCGAACCGTGCCGGCGTGAGCATTGACGCTGTGGACATGAACGCCTTCAGCTCGGACGCCGCGCACCAGATGAGCAACGCCATGATGAACGGGCAGGCACCCTTTAGCCCGGTGTCGCAGCCTGTGCCGGGCAGCGGCGGCATGGCCTCAACAACGCCCATGCAGCAGGAGGGCGGCATGCCGGCAAGCGGCAGCGGAACTTCAAGCTGGGGTACCTCGCAGGATATTCAGGAGGCCACAGGCTTCGCCAACCGCTCCAATGAGTGGCAGATGTTCCACCAGCCCAAGGGGCTGATGGCCGAGGTTTCCAGGGACACCGGCGGAACCTACGTGGACGCGCAGGACTCGGTGAAGAAGCCACTCGAGCGGATGCTCGGGGACATGACCACCTTTTATGAAGCCACCTATGTTCCGCCCATCAAAAATTACGACGGCAAATTCCGCACCGTGGACGTGAAGCCGGTCAAGTCCGGGCTCACCGTGAATACGCGCACCGGGTACTTTGCCCTGCCGCCCAGCGCAGACGGCACCGTACAGCCCTTCGAGGAGCCACTACTGAAAGCGATGGCCGAACCTCAACTGCCCGATGCCCTCCACTTCAATGCGCGCGTCATTCGCTTTGGCAACCTGCCCGATGGCTATACAAACAGCCTTGTGGTGGAAGTGCCCATCTCTCAACTGCAGACGAAAAAGGACACACAGACCAATCTCTACACCGCGCATGCAGTCATTGTTGCGCAAATCAAGGACAAGAACGGCACCGTGGTGGAGCAGTTCGGCGAGGACCTGACCCACCGCGGAGCGCTGGACACGCTGGACCGCGGCGAAACCGCGAATATCGCGCTGGAGCGGCATTTCATTGAGGTTCCCGGCGCTTATCAGCTGCAGGTCGGCGTGCAGGACACGCTGAGCGGAAAGATGAGCGCACAGCGCAGCAGCTTTGACATTCCTAAGCAACCCGCCGGTCCGGGCCTGAGCGACATGGT
>JBJKQZ010000423.1:0-5854 GCA_046704865.1 Terriglobia bacterium | reverse complement strand
GGTGCTCGCGGTCGTGGGCGTGCTTATCAACGCTTTTTACACCTGGCCATGGATTGGCTTTGAGTATCAGGTTGGAGCAACCCAGATTCAGGCCAGCAAGCTTTGGCAGACTTACGGAGTTAACATTGCCCGGCTGCCGGGGTTCAGCACCGGCTCTTACTTTGCAGCAGCACAAATCCTCATTCTTGCCCTGTTTATGCGACTGAACGTGCGCCGGAAAGTGTGGCTTCCAGCGTGGTTTTTGTCGGGGGTTGCAATCGTCCTCACCACCAGCAAAACTGACATAGGAATTTACTTGTTCTTTTCTGTCCTTTTCCTATTCTCTCGTGGATCGATCCGTCGTTCCTGGCGGAATATTCCTATTCTCGCGGCGGGGCTCGGTGTTTTTCTACCTTTTATTATGCTGTTCGTCAGATTGGACTTCGCTTGGTCCACGGAGTCGCCGACCATGTCCTTATTGATATGGTCTTTCACGGACCGTCTGCAGGTAGCCTGGCCGGAGTACATTCGAACGATTGTTTTGCGGGGAAGCGCGCTTTTCGGCAGAGGACTGGGGGGAATAGGGACTGCGCAGCAACGCTTCGAACCAGCACTTTACATGCCAGCGGATAGCGTAGCTGTCTACTTGTATGGGACCTTTGGGGTGCTAGGCGTGATCATGCTTCTTGTCTACGGCTGGCGAGTCGCACACCAGCGTGTCGACACAACCGCCGGACGATTCTTCTTCCTCTGTGGTTGTACGGTGCTCCTTGCTGGAGTGACTACCAGCGCGCTCGAGGGAGGGCTTACTGGAGTGGTCTTTGGTGCCTCACTCTGCTATCTGCAGGGCAGGACGGTAAGTGCGTCAGACGGGACTATGGCTCGTCAACGAAAGGTAAAGGAGACATCTTTGGGAGAATCGCCCGCATGAGGTTGCTGTCGTTTGTTTGATGAAGTCGCCACAAAACTCCTGTGAAGGAACTGGTGCAAGTTTTAAGGGGGGCGAAGGTTGTAAGGTGGCGAGATTTTGAGGAACGAAAGGTTTGAGGATACAAAGTGAGAGTTGTGCTGATTACAGGTCCGTGCGAACCGGGAAAATGCGGTGTAGGTGATTATTCCCGGATGCTGGCTGGGGCCTTGCGGAAGGCTGGCGTGCAGGTGGAGATTGTTTCCGGCGGCGAATGGCGACTGGCCAAGCTGCCTTCGCTCTTGCGTCTTTTGCGCCAGACTGCGGCAGATATCGTGCACTTTCAGTATCCAACTGCGGGTTTTGGCAACAAACTCGGCGTGCAGGGTGCGTTTCTGGCCTCGCCTGGCGTAGTGACAATCCACGAGGCGCGTTGCGCTCATATGCTGCGGAAATTATCACTCTATTCCTTCGCACTGCGCGCGAAGCACATGATTTTCACCAGTGAGGGGGAGCGTGAATTTGCATTGCGATGGGCTCCGTGGATCGGCGAAAGAAGCTCAGTCATACCTATCGGGAGCAATATCGAAGGCGGAGATGGTAGTTTGCGCCGTGAACCCCACGAGATCGTCTACTTCGGACTTGTCATGCCCAACAAGGGTATAGAAGACGTTTTGGCGCTTGCCCAGTTGCTGAGGAACAACGGAAAGCAGTTTTGCCTGCGCATAGTCGGCAGCTATCGGCGCGAGCATGTGGGCTATGTTAAGGAGTTACGCCGCCGGTCGGAAGGACTACCGGTATTGTGGGAAGAGAACCTGCCCAGTGGTGAAGTCAAACAACGGCTTTCTGCCGCGCGGATCGCCTATCTTCCGTTTCCTGACGGTGCTTCTGAAAGGCGGGGGAGCCTTAAAGCTGCCTTAACCAATGGAGTGGCTGTGATTACGACCAGAGGTTTGCACACCCCTGCTGAACTTGATTCGGTGGTCAGATTTTGTGGGTCCCCTGCTGAAGCTTATCGAATGATTTGTGAACTCTCAGTGAATACATCAGATGCGGATGACCTGGGAAAACGCGCACGGATTTACGCGCAGCGGTTTTCCTGGGAAGTGATCGCCCAGTCCCATATGTCTGTCTATCAAATGTTGGTTCAAAAATCAAAAGGAGTACCTGAGGAGGAGGCTAAGAGCCGGGTTGCTCACGGGAGAAAAGCAGAATTCGAGACGCCCTGGAGGTGATTGTGGAGAGAACAATACGTGGAGCTTCGATCGGGGAAAAGTGGGAACAATTCGCGGAGACGAACCCTTTCGCTTATATCATGACGGACCTGGCGGAGGCCGGACAGGAGGCATTTTGGCAGAGTGGGGAGAGTACGGTGCGTGAAGAGATCCTTCCGGTTCTCGATGAAGGAAACGTGCCCCGTGACCTGGGCCTCGAAATTGGCTGTGGCGTCGGGCGACTGGTGCTGCCTCTCTCCAGAATATTCGGACAGACGATTGGGGTCGATATTTCCAGAGGTATGGTCCGGCAAGCAATTAGCTTCGCAAACGAACGGGGTGTTACGAATGCCCGGTTCGTGGCCGTCGATAGCCCGGATGAACTGCCGAGTGCTGTCCCCGATGCAGTCGGGCAGGTCACATTTATCTATTCCCTGTTGGTCTTCCAGCACATCCAGGATTTTCAGGTGATTGAATCTTATCTCTCTGCAGTGAGAAGACTGTTGCGCCATGACGGTACCGCTTATCTTCAATTCGACACACGCAATCAGACTCTTGATTATAAGGTCAAGATGGTGATACCTGACTTCATGCTCCCCAGATTATTGCGAAGAGGTATTCGACGTGTGCGCCGGGAGCCAAGCGAAATTGAATACGCTTTTGCCCGTAATGGACTCCGGGTTATCCGGGAGATGACGGCCTCGACCTCGTACCATCGATATGTTGTGCAACTGGCGTGAGGCTTGGTGGGAAACATGTCAATGTTCATCAGCGAGTGCCGGCTTTGTATGGCTTCCAGTCTGGCGGATCGAAGAAGGAGTTGAGGTCAGTGGGTGGATCAATCGTAAATTCCGGACGCCCGGGGGACAAGCTGGACGGCTTGCGAGTGGCAGTCGTTCAGTTCTGGCTGGCTGGATATGGCGGCTCGGAGAAAGTGCTTGAGGCGGTGGGCGAAGTATTCCCGCAGGCGGACTACTACGCATTGGTAATCCGGGACGGCGCCATTCCTCCCGCTCTCCGCAGCCGGCGTTGGACGACTTCGTTCGCGGCGCGAATTCCAGGCGCCAAACGTTGGTATCAGCAGCTCCTGCCGATTTTCCCATTTGCCCTTGAGCAATTTGACCTCAGCGGGTACGACCTGGTGATCAGTTCCGAATCCGGACCCGCCAAGGGCGTGATTACTCCGCCGCGCGTCTGCCACATCTGTTATTGCCATACTCCTATGCGGTACATCTGGGACATGTACCACGAATACCGGCGGGGAATGAATCCGGTGGCTCGGGCCGCCTTTTCCGCCACAGCCCACTACCTGCGCCAATGGGACGTAAGCACGGCGGCGCGAGTTGACCATTTTGTCGCAAATTCGCGGCACGTGGCCGCGCGTATCCGGAAGTATTACCGGCGTGACAGCACGGTCATTCATCCGCCTGTCGATGTTTCCTCCGGCTACATTTCAGACTCGGTTGATGATTACTATCTCATAGTCAGCAGGATGGTATCCTACAAGCGCGTGGACCTTGCAATTGAGGCCTGCAAGCGGATGGGACGCCGTTTGAAAATCGTGGGAACAGGGCCGGAAGAGAAGCGTTTACGGCGGCTGGCCGGCCCCAACATCGAATTCACCGGCAAGCTGGAGGAAGACGCGCTGCGCGAATGCTACGCGCACTGCCGAGCTTTCCTTTACCCGGCCGAGGAGGATTTTGGAATCGTGCTTGTGGAGGCGCAGTCGTTTGGCCGTCCCGTAATTGCCTACGGGCGGGGCGGCGCGCTCGAGACGGTGATCGGTTTGAGTGGAAGCGGAGACGCGCATGCGGCCAGTGGAATCTTTTTTGAAGAACAAACCGTGGAATCACTCTGTGAGGCAATCGTTGCTTTCGAGAAGATCGAAAGCGCCTTCCGGCCGGAATTCATCCGGATGAATTCGCAGCGCTTCGGCCTGGAAAGGTTCAAGCAGGAGTTTGCAAAATTCACTGCTGACCGGCTGGCTCAATTCCGGGAAGATGCCGGCGGGCCGCATCGTGGAACATCTATGGATACCTTGAGCCCGGTTCCGGTAAGAGGAGGACCAGACCGCTGGTGAAGGAAGAGGGAATTTCGGGCGATCTGGAAGCACGTATGCCATTACTTGACGTGGACAAAGACGCGGCGACAGTTACCGGCACGGCTTCGCCTGTTGGGCAGCACGAAAACGATTTCTCCGGCAAGCGTATGCAGCGCGTCGTAAAGGACGCGATTGACCTTGCCGGAGCGGTGGTGCTGCTGGCGGTGTTATCGCCGCTGCTTTTGTTGATCGCCCTGTGCGTGAAGCTGGACGACGGCGGGCCGGTATTCTACCGGCGGCGTGTCGTGGGACGCAAAGGAGAATTTGGCGCCTATAAATTCAGGACCATGCGTCCCGATGCCGACGCGGTGCTGGCTGCTGACGCTGCCTTGCGCGCACAGTTCGAGCAGGACTTCAAGCTGCGAAAGGACCCGCGCGTGACACGGGTGGGCGCGGTCCTTAGGAAGTACAGCCTGGACGAATTGCCCCAACTGCTGAACGTGCTGCGGGGAGAAATGAGCCTGGTGGGTCCGCGAATGATAACCGCCCCGGAACTGGAAAAATACGGCCCGTTCCGCGGACGTCTGCTCACGGTAAAGCCCGGGCTGACGGGCTATTGGCAGGTCAACGGGCGGCAGCGGGTTTCATACGAAGAACGGGTGAAGATGGATATTTATTATCTGGACCATTGGAGCCTTGCGATGGATATTGAAATCATACTGAAGACCCCGGTAAAAGTGGTTCGGGGAGAGGGAGCTTATTGAAACATGGCCAACATTCTTGTCACTGGAGGAGCGGGTTACGTTGGCTCGGTCTGCTGCCGGCGCCTGCTGGAGCTGGGGCATTCTGTCACCATAGTGGACAACCTTTCAACGGGCCACCGGGAGGCCGTGCCGCCGGGCGTCGCTTTCTGTGAGTTCAGCATTGGAGACCGCGCCCGCCTTTCTGCATTGGTCCAGTCCACGCGCTTTGACGCCGTCTTCCATTTTGCCGCCAAGGCTCTCATTCCAGAATCGGTCAGCAATCCCGGGGTTTTCTTTGACTCGAACGTCGGGGATGGGATTGCCATGCTGGAGACAGTTCGCGCGGCTGGAATTAATAAATTCGTATTTTCATCTTCTGCAGCGGTCTATGGGACTCCGGTGGAAACGCCGATAACAGAGACACACCCGAAGGAGCCGGTAAACGCCTACGGGGAGACCAAGCTGATTTTTGAGCGTGCGCTCGGGTGGTACGCGCAAGCTTACGGTTGGGGTGTGGCGTCATTTCGCTACTTTAACGCCTCAGGTGCAGCGCAAGACTCGGGCGAAGCTCATGAGCCGGAAACGCACCTGATACCGCTGGCGTTACAAGCTTCGATGGGCTTGAGAGAATGCCTGACGATCTATGGCGATGATTACCCCACTCCGGACGGCACCTGCGTCCGCGATTTCGTGCACGTGCTGGATATTGCCGATGCTCACATCAGAGTAATGGAACATCTTCAGGCTGGTGTGGCGGCAGCCTACAACATCGGCACAGGAACCGGATACACGGTGAAGGAAATGTGCCGCGCCATCGAGAAGGTGACCGGGCGTACCGTGCCGGTGCGTATGGGGTCGCGGCGCGCCGGTGATCCACCGGTGCTCTGTGCAAGCCCGAAAAAGATTATCAACGAGCTGGGATGGAAACCTTCCCGCTCTTCGCTTGAAAACATAGTGGCCAGCGCTTGCC
>JBJKQZ010000422.1:0-7744 GCA_046704865.1 Terriglobia bacterium | reverse complement strand
AGTTCGGACTCATCGTCGGCAGCATCCAGCAACCCACGCTCAATAAACAGATAGCCGCCCGGCAGAGCGAACGCGTTGATCTCTTTGGAGTTGAGCACTGTGATGGTCAGGGGGACCTGGAGGTCAGAGTGTTTGGCTACTTTCTCGCCGACCGACTTCACGTAGTCAATCACCGCCTCGTCCTTAACCTCGGGCGGCATCATCCCAGACTGCTTCATCTGCTTGATCGCATCCTGGCCGGCCCGGATATCATCCCGCTGATCAGGAGCGATATCTCGAAACCCAATATCTTTCACGTTTCCCCAGCGACGATTCTCATAAGCGCCGCTTGAAATTTCCAGCTTGATATGATGCAGCTGCGTGGGACAGTTCTGGATCAAGTCAAGCTTTGCGAGCCGATTTTCATAAGCCACTGGAATTGCGTTCTGGGACAGAACCGTAGCCTGGCTCTCAAGCACGCGAAGCTGTTGGATCTTGCAATGCATTGAATGGCGTTCCCCGTCGGCAATGCCGGACCCGCGCTGTTTGAGCTCCGTCTGCACCTGTCGCAATTCCGACTTGTAGTTATCTGCATGCCCCTTAAACTGGTCAACGCAGTACTGCTCCCCTTTCTGTAGGTAGTCCCGCATCGAATCCATCTGGCCTTTTGAATACCGCAGGTTGGGCGAGATCTCAAAAAGCTCCAGGTACGGCTTCTGAAGTTCCTGCTGGAGACCGGAGAGTTCCTGGGGCCGGGCTGGAGGCGGAGCACCAACCTGGGCTCGCTTGCGGCAAGAGGGAAGGGAAATCAGAGTCTCACAAAGAATCAGAGAGAGACAAGCCTTGGCAGTCCATCTCATTGGAGAGCCATCCTTTCCGCTCAGCCCCCAGCAGTGTTCTGTGGAAGCCGAGCTGCTCAAATAAACGGTTATCCACCCATGCTGTATGTCGTCCAGATAGTATTTATTCTGGCCTGGCAGCAAGAAAAGTTCTGTGACTGCGGTCACGTGGAGCCGGGCCTGGCTTTGCAAACAAAACCGTCTTGCGCTTACGCGGGATCAATTTAATTGCGCGAAACGTGCCTGAGCGGTCAAAAAAGGACGGGCCTGCGCCCGCACCGGAATTCACGCGCCAGGCAACAACCGGCTTCAAAGTACGGCCCCGACCAGGCATTTAACCGATCGCGCCTTCTTTTGAATTCAGTTCCGCCGTCACTCACATTGGAGTGGCGCACAGGCTCACAGGGGCTATTCTTTTGGTGATCCGGCCATCACAGCATCTATTCCCACCGAATCATTGATCCACTGCAGGTAGTTGGGCGACCCGTCAATAATCGGCAGGCAGATGATTTCAGGCGTATGGTAGGAGTGAATGATAGAAATCTCAGTCTTTATCTGTGGAAACAAGTCCCTCTTGCTTTTGATAAACATCAGATATTCTTTGCTGCTTTCAATCTTCCCTTCCCATCGATATACAGACTGGATAGGCTGCGTGATGTTGACGCAGGCCGCAAGCTTTTCTTCGATCAGGCGACGCGCTATCCTGCGGCATTCCCGCCGATTGGCAGCGGTTACCATGATAACGACTTTGTCGGTCACAAAACCTCCTCACGAACGTGGAAGCTGCGGGAAAACGTTCACGGCGAAAGTCCTTGAGAGACCGGCCGCCAGGATAATGTGCGGTTTGCCGCGCTTCGCACTCATTCAGGCCGGTTGAAAGCTCTCACTTCCAAGATACACCAGGCTTTTTGTCACCGCCAACGGAATCGGTTTCAAGCCACAAGCAGGCTTTTGAAAACAAAAATCTGAAGAAAACATGCCATCGAAGGCAATTGTTTGCTTGCATTTACCCCGGTGAAGGATGTTATTCTGACCTGTGCTTCAGCTTTTCACCTCAGGCGGCTAGCGCCAGGCTGCCGGAAGGTGTGCTGAGGTGAGGTATCCTTGCAGATCTTATGAACTTTTTTGGATGGGACCACAAAACGTTCAGGCGCAACGCCATCTTCGTAATGGCACTGCTCACCCTTATCATGCTGATGCATGAAATCTTCGGCCGTAACGGTTACATGACACTCCGCCGGCAGAAGAAAGAGTATTCTGGCCTTCAGAAGCAAATCCAGGCAATTTCAAACCAGTATCAGCAACTCGAGCAAAAAATCAAAGCTCTCAAGAACAACCCTGAAGCGGTTGAAAAGCAGGCGCGGGATCAGTTGCATCTCGCCAAGCCCGGCGAACTCATCTATATGCTGCCTGACAGGAAGTCTGCTGAGCCGCCAACTACCGCGCAGCAGACATTACCCGCACAGAACCAACCTCACCGCTAAGCCTGGCCACAACAAAGATCCCGCGAATTCCCAAGGTAAGCAAACTTCCACTCCTCCCGAGGGACCTTCGTTCATCGGAGACAACCTTTAACGAACCACGCCTTCCAGCGGGCTGGAGGCTGTAGCGTAGAGCTTCTTGGGAATGCGCCCTGCCAGATAAGCCTTGCGGCCTCCTGCAATCGCATGCTTCATGGCTTCAGCCATCATCACCGCATCCTGTGCGCCCGCGATTCCAGTGTTCATAAGAACGCCGTCGGCGCCCAGTTCCATCGCCAGTGCGGCGTCAGATGCGGTACCGACTCCGGCATCCACAATCAGAGGAACTTCCGTGATCATTTCACGCAAAATCCGCAGATTGGCAATGTTCTGGATGCCCATGCCGGAGCCAATTGGCGCCCCCAGCGGCATAACAGCGGGCGCGCCGCCATCGATCAGCCGCCGAGCAGCAATCAGATCGTCGTTGGTGTAAGGCATGACAACAAAGCCCTCTCGCGCCAACGTTTCTGTTGCTTTAATGAGTTCAAAATTGTCCGGGAACAAAGTCTTCTGATCGCCGATCACTTCCAGCTTGATCCAGTTGGATAATCCAACTTCACGCGCCAGACGGGCGGCCCGTACCGCTTCATCCGCGTTGTAGCATCCGGCGGTGTTGGGCAAAATGAAGAATTTTTTCCGGTCGATTTAATCGAGCATCGACTCTTTGCTCTTGTCCGTCAGGTTTACGCGCCGCACTGCCACCGTTACAATTTCTGCGCCGGAAGCTTCATGCGCGCGGGCCATTTCCTGAAAGCTCCTGTACTTCCCAGTTCCTACAATCAGCCGCGAGCGGAATTCCCTGTCCGCAATCCGCAAAACGTCATTGTCCATGGGTTTCAAAATCTCCTTACGATCATTCTATTCAGCGGTCTGCGAAATTGCAATTTACGACCCCTGCGGATATCGCGTGGTCAGAGTTTTCTGAATCCGTCTTTGCTCCAGCCTTCCGACCCGACCCCGTTGTGAACAAAGAAGAGGCTGTCCGGGTCATATTTCTTCTTGATTGAAGAAAGCCGGCGATAATGGCTGCCCCAGTATGAATGCTGCCAGCCGTCTTCGAAAAAGTTGCTTTCGCTGACGTAGGACCCGCCGTTGGGTGCGACCGCGCGGAGTTCATTCATGCAGCGATCAATGTGATGGGCGCTTTTTCGGCCGGTGGTGACGTTGGGCTCGTGGCCGGGGATCCCGGGATAGGCGGGCCGCTGCCCGTTCGCGCTGATGGCCAGAGCAAAGGCCGTCAGGACGGCAGGATTCGTCGCCGTATCACGCGCCGCGGCAATGGCGTCAGGTGGTGCTCCCGCAAGGCCTTTGTTGAAATGGAGTTCAACCCCTGCATACCGCGAGCCGGCAAATAGCGCCTGGGCAAGCTGCTCCTGCGAATCTTCTGCAAGCAGCGATGCGGGCAGCCAAAGCGACTCAAAGCCCCAGATGAACCAGCCTACCTGCCCACCGTCACCTTTCCACCACACATTGTTCGCACCGGCGCCCGGCCGCGTGTCCCGGGTAAAGACTCCGGAGTAATGTTTGTTCATGTAGGCGACGTTCCAGAAATTCCGAGCGGGTATGCTTAGAAACACTGGCGGCTCTTCAAACCTATAAGCGTGGGGCGAATGCGAAATCCAATCCAGAAACGGCTTCCAGGCCTTCCGCGTCTGCTCTTCATGCATTCCCCGAACTACCATGTTGATGGCCAGCGAATTGTCAGGATTGATGTGGGCCTGCTCACCCCAATGATCGTTGAACAGTTGTTCGCGGTAGAAAGCCACAAACCGCCGGACCAGGTGGCGGAAAGCTTCGTCAGACCCAGCCTTGATTCTGAAGAAAACACCTCCGAAGAATTCCGGAAGTTCGCGAAGGCGCAGCGTCACTCTGCTGACAATGCCGAATGTGCCGCCACCGCCGCCCTTCAGCGCCCAGAACAGGTCCGGATGGGTGCATGCATTCGCAATGCGAATTTTGCCGTCGGCGGTAACGACCTCCGCCTCCAGCAGTCCCGCCGCTGCCAGTCCATAATGTTTTGAAAAACTGCCGAAGCCCCCGCTCTGGATAAGCCCGGCCACACCAACGGTTGTGCAGCCGCCACCCTGAACATACCGCCCTCCTTTTGTGGTGACGGCATCATATGCCTGCATCCAGATCGTTCCGGCGCCCATCGTCACGGCCGGTTGCGGCTGAAGACGATTCCTGCAACCCTGCGGTACAAATTCCGAATGCAAAGTGACGTCGTTCATATGCCGGGTCCAGACCAGCAGCGAATCCGGAGCGTTTGAAGTTCCCTGGTAGCTGTGCCCGCCGCCTTTGACCACAAGGCGCAGATCATTGTTGCGGGCAAAGTTGACAGCCGCCGTAATATCCCCGGTATTCCTTGCCGCAACGGCGTAAACACTGGGCCGCGTGGTCCAGGCGTCAACCCAGCCTAGCGTTTCAGTAAGCCCCGGATGGTCGCCAATGTAGTAAGGGTTTCGAAGGTTTGTAAATAAGCTTTTGCATTCGGCGCTTTCGGGGGCACGGCTGCATCGGGCCAGCGGAAAATCCACAGGAATCAGATTGCCTCCAACGGCTTCTTTCAACTGTTTCCAGGCAGTGGCGGACGGCCACTTGGCATCAGACGGGCGCTGCCGGCGTGTGGTCGCGGCAAATAGTGCCCGTTTTGATGCGGGCAGGAATGCAGCTATTCCCGTTGCCTTCAAGAATACTCTTCTGTCCATCCCGGAAGTCCAAACCGTCGCAGAGCTTCGTCAACGACGATCGACGGTGGTTAAACATAATGCCGGAGCATCTTGCAACAGCCAGCGCTCGGTTTCCTAATATACAAGGAATGCAAGTGAGAGGAAATCCCTGGCAGACACCATCGCTCTGGCAATGTTTCTAGAAGCGAAATCCAAGCAAGTTCCAGTAAACGAAAAACCAGACAAATACCACCGCCGCACCGGCAATTACACTGTAGTGGATGCGGCCACACATGGAACCCCACCGGTTCTTCCAGATCCGGAATGCATACAAGACCACCGCTGCCGCCAGAAGAGTGGTTATGATGGGAATCCAGAGCAGTGCTTCGATCGCAGATGGAACCCCATACACGAAGCTCCAGTCATCCATCCCGTTCAGCAGATGCAGCAATTCGACGATAAAGAACACGTTTAGAATTGCCAGCGCGGCGGCGGCACATCTTGCCCATCGCAATCTTGCTGCAGTTACGTTCGGCTTTTTGCGCATCCGCCGAACTAAAGCGTGGACCGGCCACCAGACGCAACCGGATAACAGAATCAGCATCAAGGCCTTCACCAGCGCGATTTGAAAAGCAGCGGTCCCATACCACGGCACCTTCTCATAGCTGTTACGGTCGGTAAAAAGGTGCGTGACTTTTCCACCGCCGTTCACGTCAAAAACTGCGTGACCCTGCCCGCCATTCGTAACGAAGTAGTTCGGAGCCATGGCGAGCCAACGTTCAGGGGGCTTGAAGTGGTGGGGGTAATGGAATTCCAGCGTCCCATCCGGATTTGCCGTGATGTGGAACTGCCAGTAGAGGGTAATCAGTTTCTCAAAGGTGCGGCGAGAATAGGGATTGCTCCGGTAGCTTCCAGCAAACTTCTGCAGGTCAGCCGTTGACAGGCGCATGGGTTCATCCGGCACTTTGTTGGTTTCAGGGTAAAAGCGGTCAAAAAAACTGTGGATGAAGTCGCCTTCAAATCTGGACTCGTCACGGTTGAATACCAGAAAGAACCCCACGTGGTCACTTGGAACAAGCATCAGCAGGCTGGCAAAGCCTCGGATGTTGCCACCGTGGCCGATGGCGCGCTGCCCGTTTACATAGCGCTCGTAGAAGCCATACGTACGGCCCGCCAGGCGAGGGTCTTCGGCAAACTGCCTCCGGTGCATCTCCTGAATAAACGCGTCGCTCAAAATCCGCTTCTCGCCATACTCGCCCCCTTCCATCTGGGCGATCAGGAAGTGCGCCATATCTGAAACCGTTGAATAAAGCCCCACCGCAGGAGGAATATTGAAATAGTCGATGGGCTGCGCGGTGTAGCGTCCGTGATGGTATTCATACCCGGTCGCAATATTTGCGGCCAGTTCCGGCGTCAACCGGAACCCGCTACTCTGCATTTCAAGCGGTTGAAGAATATTCTTCTCAATGTATTCGTCGAAGGGCTCACCGGAAATCTCCTGGACCAGGTAGCCTTCCAGCGCAATACCGAAACTCGAATAGCTATAGATTTTCCCAGGCGGCATCATGACGGGTGGCATATGGTCCGCCAGGAATCTCCCAAGCTGTACTACATGCGATGGACGACGCGCAGCAAGGTTGAAAACACTGTCGTCAAGACCGGCAGAGTGCGTGAGCAATTCGGCGGAAGTCACCGGCTGTGGATATGGATCTCTTACTTTAAAAACTTTAAGATACCGGTTCACATTTGCGTGGAGGTCGAGTTGCCCGCGCTCGGCCAACTGCAGGACTGCTGTAGCGGTGAAAACTTTAGAGACAGACGCAACACGGAAAACCGTCAGGTCCGGAACCACGCGGATGTGCTTCTCCAGGTCCGCGTAGCCGTAACCTTTCATGAAGATCACCTTTCCATCCTTGACCAGCACGAATGCCGCTCCTGGGATATGCCATTGGGGCATTGCCCGCGCAAAAAAGCTGTTAGAGAAGTACTCAACTTCCGTGGGATTCGATAGGACCTGATCGGCAGAAGGTCTGGCTGGATTGACCTTCGCTTGTGTGGCGCCCATCAACAGGCTGCCGTATTCAAAAAGCAAAATAAGCGCGAACGCACACACCGCCGCTGTTGATCTACTTATTTTTAGAGCCATAGGCGCAGTTCAATGGAGATGGTACCAGTTGTGAATACCGGAAAGAAGGCGAAAACAGTTTTCAACAACGGTGAGCACACATAAGGAAAAGGGCCCGCTAAAGGGATTCCGGTTAGCGGATGCACTACGAGGCAGGCGCTTCTACACCCCTTGCAGAATTACCAGTGAGTTCTTGATAAATCAATTGCAGAGAACTAAGTACGGGAAGTGCAATGATGCAGGGCAGGAATGTTTAAGCAGGCTTTCATGTGGTGTACTCGGGATGACGGACTCCAGAAATACCAAAAGCCCCTCGGCCGGCAACCGGAAATGATCTGAGAGTTGCCGGACGGGAACTTGCAACGGCACCACCACTCGTTATTGTGCCGCTTGTTGCGCCGTTCCTTTTTAATGGGATCGCATGTGCTCCGTCACGTAGGGAAGCTTCTCGTTCAGGCGTCGATGAATATAGAACTCATAGAACCTGATCTTCTTCTGCTGCAGCCTGAAATAAATTCCGCCGGCGGCAATGCCGCAAATAAGTCCAAGCATGAATATGAAGATGGCATTTATCATTTTTCACCAATTCAAACGGAAGCGCTCCACCTGGCA
>JBJKQZ010000421.1:0-5792 GCA_046704865.1 Terriglobia bacterium | reverse complement strand
TTGTATGTCGCAATCGACGGATGAGCAGTGAGGCCGGTCACAAAGCTTTGTGACATTCTTCACGCCGGCATTCCGGCTTGCTCATGACCGCAACACTTTAACCGTTGAATTGGCGACAGCCGTGGCTCAGATGATTTCCCAGGGCCTACTGCGGAAGGGCAAAAGCCACATAGGTACCACCCGAGGGTGCGCCCCACTTCCCGCCGCCGGCGCCGATCACAACATACTGCCTCCCGTCGACTTCATACGTGGCGGGAGTGGCATTTCCGGCAAAGGGCAGCGTGGCTTCCCACAACAGTTTGCCCGTGGTCTTATCAAAGGCGTGGAACTTGTTGTCGTGGTCGGTGGCCGCGATGAAGAGGATTCCACCTGCGGTTACCAGCGGCCCTCCGTAATTTTCGCTTCCCGTATTCCGGATTCCTTTCTTCACCAGTTCCGGAAATTCGCCGAAAGGAATCTTCCAGACGATTTTGGCCGTGTTCAGGTTGATGGCGTTCAGCGTTCCCCAGGGCCGCTTCACCGCAGGGTAGCCGTCAGGGTCGAGAAATTTATTGTAGCCGTCGCTCATGTATTTCAGCCAGGGCCCCATTTCCGCCTGATTCCAGGCGGTGCGCGCCATGGTTTCTTTCCCTGTAGCCAGGTAGGTCGCGATGGCTGCAATCGGGCCTTTCCCAAGCTGCGCGAATGCAGGCATGCGTCCGCCGCCTTTTCTGATGATGTCTTCAACCTGGGATTCGTTGTATTTCCGGCCAATATTCCTGAGTGACGGGAATTCCGGCGGGCTTCCGCTCAAGTTGGACTTGTGGCAGGTGGAGCAGTTGCTCACATAAAGCTGCCGTCCGTTCACTAGCCCTTGCGTTTTAGGGCGGGGAACCAGCCGCAGAATCCAGGCCATGACGTTGGCATTGACGTAAAGCAATCCCGTTGTGGGGTCATATGCGGGTCCACCCCATTCACCGCCGCCGTCGAACCCCGGGAAGATTACGGTTCCCTGGCGGGAAGGTGGAATAAACTGGCCCCCGTATCGCAGCTTGCGCAATTCTGCCAGCACCGCCTTGTGGGCCGCCGGTGTCCGGTCCGTCACCATCTCCGGAGTGAATTCCTGCCTTGCAAAGGGTGGGGGCAGCAGCGGAAACGGCTGCGTCTCCGCCGTTTTTTCGCCATCCACATCCGACTTCGGCACATTCCGGTATTCAATTGGAAAAAGCGGCTTGCCCGTTTCGCGATTGAAGAGGAACACGTAGCCGGACTTGGTAATCTGCGCCACCGCATCCACTTTTTTCCCGTCATGCTCCACCGTCACCAGCGCTGGAGCTGCCGGGAAGTCGCGGTCCCACAAATCATGCCTTACTCCCTGGAAGTACCAGACCAGCTTGCCCGTGTTGGCATCAATCGCCAGCAGGCAGTTGGCATAGAGATCGTTGCCAATGCGGTCTGAGCCATAAAAGTCAAACGCCGCGGAGCCGGTGGGAACAAACACCAGACCGCGTTTCACGTCCACGCTCATGCCGGCCCAGTTGTTGGCCCCTCCGGTATATTTCCAGGCCTGCTTCGGCCAGGTGTCATAGCCGGGTTCACCGGGGTGCGGAATGGTATGGAAGATCCAGCGCATTTTGCCGGTGCGGACGTCATAGGCGCGGATGTCGCCGGGCGGGCAGGGAAGGTCCTCCGGCAGACCGCTGCCCATGATGATGAGGTCTTTGTAGATCACGCCGGGGCTGGTGTCGGTAACGCTCAAGTCTACTGGCGGGCGGCCCAGGCCGTCACGCAGGTCGATGTGGCCGGAATCGCCAAACCCTGGAGCAGGCTTGCCGGTTTTCGCGTCAATTGCGTAAAGATTATGCCCGGCCACAAAGAAAACTCGCGCATCATTCCCTTCGCTCCAGTAAGTCACGCCGCGATTCCTCTTTTTGTTCTGCGGGCCATGCTCTGTCGGGCTGAAGCTCCAGATCAGCTTGCCCGTGGCGGCGTTGAGCGCGATCAGCCGCAGCTTGGGGGTGGTGGCATAAAGGACTCCGTGCACAATGATGGGATTGCACTCCATCTCGGATTCCTTGAAGGAATCGCCAGTGTTATACTCCCATGCCACCTTAAGCTGGCCCACATTGCTCTGGTTAATCTGCTTGAGAACCGAATAGTGGATGTTGTCCGGGCCGCCGCCCACCACGCGCCAGGTGGTGTAAGGCTCAGGCGCCGTGGATTGCTTCGAACATTGTGTCAGGAACACTGTAACGAAAATCAGCAGGGCGATTTGAAAAGGGCTTCGCCTCCCCGTATGATTAAACATTTGACTTTGTGCAATGGGGAAGCGGTTTGGTAGCTCAGACATCTTGAATACTCCTGTGCAGGAGCTGCTCCTGCGGAACCAGCATGACTGCCTGGAACATGCTTGAATGATGCGCGGCCCAATTTACCAAAGTTTCCTGCACCAGGGCTAGGATTTTCTGGCATCATCCCGCGTTGGCTTCGGCGGTTTGCCGGGTTTCTGGGGGCGCACGTACCGACGAATGCCAGCAATCGTGCATCTAACAATAAGAGTACGATTTGGGACCGCCGTTTGAGAGCCGCAAGGTAAACCAGCTCAAAAGACAATTATTAATGACTGAAATGAGGATTTGACAATCATGAATGTGAATCGACGGGTTAACAAGGGGATGGCCGGGGGAACGCAATCTTCAGTCCCGCAGATGGGGAGAAAAAACGGGATGCGAACATCTTTTATTCTGTTAACAGCGGCGCTGGCCGTCTTCATGATGTCCGCCGCGCCCACGAAAGCCGCCGATGCCGAAGGCGTGCTTCGGGCGACCTTGTCCAATGGTCTGCGCGTTGTGATTGTCCGCAACACGCTGGCGCCCGTGGTCACCACGGTGCTGAATTACAAAGTCGGCTCCGACCAGGCGCCGCAGGGATTTCCGGGAATGGCCCATGCGCAGGAGCACATGATGTTCCGCGGCAGCCCGGACCTTTCCGCCAATCAATTGGCTGATATTTCGGCGGCCATGGGCGGCGAATTCGATGCTGACACGCAGCAGACCGTAACGCAGTATTTTTTTACCGTGCCCGTTGCCGACCTGGACGTTGCCTTGCACGTGGAGTCCATCCGCATGAGCGGCGTTCTCGATACCGACAAGCTCTGGGACCAGGAACGCGGGGCTATTGAGCAGGAAGTCGCTCAGGACCTTTCCAACCCGGAATACGTCTTTTACACCAAACTGCTCGCCGCCATGTTTCATGGGACGCCTTACGAGCATGACGCCCTGGGCACGCGGCCGTCTTTCAACAAGACCACGGGCGACATGCTGCACAAGTTCTACAGCACCTGGTACGCGCCGAACAACGCCATCCTGGTGATCGTGGGCGACGTCAACCCGCAATCAACTCTGGCGGAGGTCAAGCGCCTTTTCGATTCAATCCCCTCTAAAAAGCTTCCGTCAAAGCCGGCATTTTCCTTCCAGCCGGTCAGCGCGCAAACTCTCGACCTTAAAACGGACCTTCCTTACGGCCTGTCGCTGATTTCATTCCGGATGCCCGGCTCGAGCAGTCCTGACTTTGCCGCTGCGGAAGTGCTGTCAGACGTGCTCAGCAGCCAGCGCGGCAGCCTTTACGCGCTGGTACCCGATGGCAAAGCGCTTTACGCTGGCTTTTCTCTTGATCCTTTGCCCAACGCCGGCCTCGGCTACGCCATTGGAGCATTTCCTCGGGGAAGCGATGGCGCGCAACTGGCGGACGAAATGCGAAAAATTCTGGAAGATGACATCCAGAACGGCGTACCTGCAGATCTGGTAGCGGCGTCCAAACGGCATGAGCTTGCAAGCGCTGAGTTCCAGAAGAATTCGGTCTCAGGTCTTGCCATGGCGTGGTCCAACGCTCTGGCCGTGGAGGGCCGCCAGTCGCCCGAAGACGATGTGGAAGCCATTCAAAAGGTCACCGTGGCGGATGTCAACCGAGTGGCCCGCAAGTATCTGGTGCAGGCCAAAGCTGTCACGGCCGTCCTGACGCCCGAGTCCTCTGGAAAACCGATATCCAGCAAGTCATTTGGCGGCCGTGAATCCTTTGCGCCAACGCACACCAAATCCGTCAAGCTGCCGCCATGGGCTGAGGCCGCGCTGAAGAAGCTCTCCATTCCGGAACTTACCATCCACCCCGTTGTGGATACGCTTCCGAACGGGATCCATCTGATTGTGCAGCCGGAATCGATCAGCGATACGGTCAGCGTTTATGGCAGCATCAAGAACAACTCCGATCTCGAAACCCCGAAAGGTCAGGACGGCGCGGGCGATGAACTGAGCGAGCTATTTTCCTACGGCACAACCTCTCTCAACCGCATCGCATACCAGAAGGCTCTCGACGATATTGGCGCTGATGAATCTGCCGGGACCAGTTTCTCGCTTAACGTGCTTTCCAGCCATCTGGACCGCGGCGTAGAACTGCTTGCACAGAATGAACTGCAGCCGGCGCTGCCGGATCGGGCATTCCTCATCACGCAAAAGCAACTGGCTCAAACCGTAGCAGGCCAGCTGCAAAGCCCGGATTACCTCACTGGCCGGGCCCTCCATATTGCCCTGTTCCCCAAGACCGACCCAACCCTGCGCCAGACCACGCCGGGGACGGTTTCCTCGCTCACGCTTGATGATGTCAAGGCCTACTACAAGCACGTCTTCAGGCCGGATTTGACCACCATCGTGGTGATCGGTAAGGTTACGCCGGCGGAAGCGAAGTCGGTGATCGAAAAATATTTCGGCAGTTGGCAAGCCGCCGGTCCCAAACCGCCCACCGACCTCCCGGCGGTCCCGAACAATTCTCCGGCCACAACGGCGGTTCCGGACAAGAGCCGGGTGCAGGACAACGTAACGCTGGCGGAAACACTCAAGCTCACGCGCTTCAGCCCTGCATTTTATCCGCTTGAAGTGGGCAACCACGTTCTGGGCGGCGGGTTCTATGCCACGCGCCTCTACCAGGATTTGCGCGAAAATGCCGGCCTCGTTTATTACGTCGGCTCATCCTTCAACTTTGGAAAGACCCGCGCCGTTTACCAGGTGAGCTATGCCTGCGATCCTCCGAATGTTTCCAAAGCGCGCGCCATCATTGTTCGCGACCTGAAAGAGATGCAGACCAAGCCCGTCAGCGCTGACGAACTGCGCATGGCCAAAACCATGCTGCTCCGGCAGATTCCACTTTCAGAATCGAGTGAGGGCAGCATTGCCGGGGGTCTGATTTACCCTTCTTGGATGGGCCTGCCGCTCGATGAGCCGGTGCTCTCCGCGCGCCGTTACGTCAAAATTACGGCCCCGGAAGTCCAGAAGGCCTTTGCCAATTGGATCCGGCCCGATGACCTGGTGCAGGTGACCGAAGGCCCCGCGCCGAAGTAAAGCTGAGAGCAGGCACTGCTTTTTAACGCTGGCGAGCTTTTCGCAAGCTCCGGTCCGCTGGCCGCGGCGCCATTCGCCAGATTGCATTCGGTCCGCTGTGGACATCAACCACGCCCGTGAAGGTTTCCTCCGGGCTGATGGAAACTACGTCCGTCTCGGGCCGCCAGGTTTGATTGGAGCGCGTGAAAGGGTCAACCGGCAGGCCCCCTTCGAAGTAGCCTGCCTTGACCAGGACTTCAAGCGATTCCGGCGGTTGGTGATTGTCCAGCGTGTACTGGTTGATCAACTTGCGCATGGTGAAGAGGTCGTCTTTCAGGATTGCCTCATGCGACCGGGTCACGATCCGGCTGTAGGTTGGGGCGGCAAAGGACGCCAGGATCAGGATCATGGCGATGACGATCATCAGTTCGAGGAGAGTGAAGC
>JBJKQZ010000420.1:0-6071 GCA_046704865.1 Terriglobia bacterium | reverse complement strand
CCTCAGCTTTCATGCGGGCTTCCACTTCCGCATCCACGCAGCTCAGCAGGATGTCTTCAACATCGCGAAGTGCCAGGATGCGCTCAAACGGCACCGGCTCATCCGGCAGCGCGACGCTTCCCAGGGCCACGGTGTGGCTGGCAATCCGGATGCCGAACTGAAGCAAAAACAGTTTGGCCAACGCGCCCACCGCAACGCGGGCGGCCGTCTCGCGGGCACTGGCACGTTCCAGCACGTAGCGCGCGTCGGGGAAATCGTACTTCAGGCAACCTGCCAGGTCCGCGTGGCCCGGCCGCGGCGATTTCACAGCCTTATATTTTTCGCGAGTTTCCGGCAGGTCTTCCACGGACATCGATTCCTGCCAGTTTTTCCAGTCACGATTCTCGATCAGGATGGCAATGGGTGAACCAATGGTCTCACCGTGACGGACGCCTGAAAGGAACTGCGCGGTGTCAGATTCAATCTTCATCCGTCCGCCGCGCCCATAGCCGCCCATGCGACGTTTCAGTTCGCGGTTCACGTATACAAAGTCCACCGGCACATGCGCTGGTAAACCCATCAGGGTCGCCACCAGCGCCTGTCCGTGCGACTCACCCGCCGTGTAATATCGAAGCATATAAAGTAAATGTAATGGAACTTGCCGTGCGTGTATTCAGAAACTAGCAATTTTACCTGAAGCTTGCAACGTGGTCAAAAATAAGGGACCCAGCTTCATTCCCCGAGTTGCACATCCGGAGCGGAAAAAAGCCCTGCCCAGAAAGTTTTGCCTGCGGGCAGCGCACGGTTTGACTGTTGACCCAGCCGAAACCCGCGCCTGGCAAGCGTTTCGGATAACCATTCAGGGCTGATTGTGGAAAAGTCCGATCCGAGACTTTCGATTGACGGAAACCGGCTTGTGACCTTTGCCTGTCCGCCTTCTGCCGGCAACTGGAGCACGACGGACAGATATCCGCCCGCGGCGACCATGCTGATGGCGTTCTCCAGGCAGCAGTCAACTCCTGCGTGTTCAAGGATTAGAGCCGCGTGGACAAGCTCGACGGACTCAATCGCAAGCCGCTGCGCTGCAAGGTCAACGCAATAAAGCTCAAGACCTTGCAAAAGGGAATGTCGCTGCCTGACAGCCTCCAGATAATGCGGGTTGAGGTATAATCCAACAATTCGCGTGGTGACGCTGCCGTCAATGCGGTCCAGGCCGTTTCCGCCGGCAATTCCCAGCACTGCAACAGAATGCGGGCACCAGCGCGCGATCGCTTCGGCAAATAAGTCGGAAAGAGCTGCCAATTGCCGGATTTCCGCCGAGTTCATGTGTTGTTCGTATTCGGCAAGTGGAACGGCAAGCCAGGGATTCGACATGCAACCATGCTACCCGGCAGGGACATGTAGAAACAAGCTTCCACACCGCGCGCCTCATAAAATTCTGGACTGAGCGGGTGCTCGGCAAGCGGCCCTCCGCCGCTCACGATCCGGTGCTGCTGTAATTCTCCACGCCGCGGTTCCAGACAAACACCGCAAGCATTAAAAATGCCGTGGCCACAACCGGCACAAGATAGAAATACGTATTGAAGGCCGTGCGGCCCAGGAAGTGGGTGGTGGGATAAAACGAAGCGAAGCCGAAGGGGATAATCCAGCTCAGCATAACCTGGATAAAAACGTTGTAGATGGTCAACGGGTAGCGGCCGAAAGTCAGCATGTTGAAAACCGGCGGCACAATGCCGACGCGGTCCTCAAACCAGAACGACACCGCCGTGAGTATCAGGAACACAGCCAGATAAATCACAGCGCCCGAGGCCACCATCAGGATAAACCAGAGAAAATCATCGGCAGGCCACGGAATGCCCAGGTGCTTGACGGAGATAAATACCACAGCAGAGCCGGTGATCACTTCCTGCAGCGACTCAATGCGGAACTTCTCAAACAGTACCTGGAAGAGCGTGTCCACCGGCCGCAGCAGGATGCGGTCAAACTTCCCCTGGATGACGTATATGTCCCCAAACTGGTACAGATTCCAGCTGACCACATTGAAAAGGCCCAGCGGGATCAGCGAAAACCCATAGAGAAAAAGAATCTCGTAGAATGACCAATCCTGGAGCCTGGGAATCTTGGTGAACAGCACCAGCACAAAACCAAAGCCCAGCACTGTTGCGGCCATCGACGAAAAGAAAGCGATGAAAAAATCGCCTTTGTACTCAAGCCGGACCTTGGCATATTGGGCGAAATAGAGTGCAAAAAGTCGGAGGTGGCGCTTCATGATTAATTATGAATTCTGAAGTATGAAGTATGAAAGAAGAGCCCAAACATCCTGCTCTCTGCTAGAAAAACTCGACTCACGCTCCGCCCGGCAATTCAAATGGGCATGACACGTTTCATCCTTCATAATTCTTACTTCATACTTTGTTCTCATCCTCCTTGAATCGTGATCTCCTTGCTCGATAGCGACCACAGCGCGTGGCCAAGCACCACCAGAACGGCAACCCAGAAGATCTGCAGACCGAGCGCCTCAAGGATTTTGATCCCGCTGATCTTGCCCAGGTACAACAGCACGGGAATATAGCTGATGTACTGGAAAGGCATGAAGGCAAAAATCCGCTGGAAGATGTGCGGGAAAAACGAAATGGGAATCAGCAAGCCGGAAAACAGTTCCAGCAGAAAATACTTGGCCCGCAGCAATCCCAGAATCGATTTCAGACGGATGGCAAATGTTCCAACAGCAAAATTGATTCCCGCCACGAGGAAAAAGCTCAAAAACACGCTGAACAGGAAGGCGAGGAAGTTCTCGACACCGGCTGGTTTTCGCACTGGGAAGACAAGCAGCAGAACAACGGCTGTCGGCACGGTCAGCATAGTCAACCGGAAGGCCGATTCGCCCAGCGCCTGGGCAATGTACATCCATTGCGTGTTGACCGGCTTGATCAGGTCCATTGCCAGCTTGCCTTCCAGCACCTGCGTAGCCATCTCCTGATCAATGTTGTTGTAATAGAAAGACCGGATGATCCATCCGATGGCAACGTAAGTCAGCAACTGGCTGAAGTCAAACCCCTCGATGCTCGCGCTGTGGGTGTAGATAGCTTTCCAGATAAAATAATAAATGGAAACGTAGATGAAATAGGTAACAATGCCGGTGTAATAGCGCAGGCGGTATGCCATGGTGTTCACAAACCCAACCCTGACAAACCCTCCGTAGATACGCGCCAGTACCTGAAGGGAGAAATCGCGTTGGGGCCGGGCGGGAATTGTGAGTTCGGTGGTCGCCATTATCCCACCTCCCCCCGCAGGTAGATGCGTTTCACAATATCTTCAATAGGCTCTTCTTCCACCAGAATGTCGCTCACTTCAAGCGTGTTCACAATGTTGCGGATGATTTCTGCATTCGAATAGCGCTCGCGGTTAAAGCGCATCAGGTAAGTGAGTTCGTCGATGCGGTCGCAGAGGATTCCGTCCGTAGCAATGCGGTCCACGGCCGCTGCCTGGGAGCGGTCTTTCAGCAGGAATTTCACCTGGTTGTACTGCGCCAGGCGGGCCTTCATCTGCCGCAGCGCCCCGTCAAAAAGAATCTTGCCCTTGTCGATCACGATGATTCGGCTGCAAAGCTCTTCGATGTCGGAAAGGTCGTGAGTGGTCAGCAGCACGGTAGTCCGCTCCAGGCGATTCACTTCCTTCAGGAACACGCGGATGCGGTCCTTGGCCACCACGTCCAGCCCGATGGTGGGCTCATCCAAAAACAGCACGGGCGGATTGTGCAGCAGCGAGGCGGCGATGTCACATCTCATGCGCTGGCCGAGGCTCAGCTTACGGACAGGGGTATTGAGGTAGTCCTTGAGGTTGAGAATTTCAGAGAAGATGCCCAGCCGCCTTTCGTAGTCGGCGTCCGACACCTCGTAGATCTCCTTCAACAGCTTGAACGACTCGACCACTGCAATGTCCCACCAGAGCTGTGTCCTCTGGCCGAAAACCACACCGATATGCTTGGTGTACCGGCGGCGGTCGCGCCACGGAACAAAACCGTTGGCCACAATGTGCCCGCTGGTGGGAACCAGAATACCCGTCAGCATCTTGACTGTGGTTGATTTCCCTGCCCCGTTGGCTCCGATGTAGCCCACCACCTCACCCGGCGCGATGGTGAAATTCACGCGGTCCACGGCAGAGACGGTAATCCGGTCACGCACAAACAGGTTCTGGACCGCCCCCCACACGCCTTCACGGCGGCGAAATGAGCGGAACTCCTTGGTCAGGTCCTGCACTTCAATGATGGGTTTCATAGGAAGACTAAATGGTCGCGGGACCGCAACTCCTCAGCGGAACAAAGATATAATTCTACCAATCGCTCCGGTTCCGAACAAGCAGCCGGAGATGAACAAAAACCGGCGGAACACCACGCCGGAGTCGAAACTGCAGGCATTCTGTACCTTGTAGTTTAGACGCGCAAGAACTGATTAGGATTCAGGAGGGAAACGCCGTTATGCCAGAAAATACGTTGGTGGGGGTCGATATCGGCGGGACAAAAACCGCGGTTCTCGTTTCTTCGGGGGCGCCGTCGGTTCTGGATCGGGTCGAATTCCCGACAAAGCCGGCAAAGGGGCCCGAGCCTGTGCTGCGCCAGATCAAGGCAGGAATTCGTGACCTGCTCGCAAAGCATCGATTGAAACCAACAGCTATAGGCGTGAGCTGCGGCGGGCCGCTCGATCATATTGGCGGCATCATTCAGGCCCCTCCCAATCTCATCACCTGGGTGGACGTTCCGATCAAGGCAATTCTGGAAAAAGAATTCGGTGTCACCTGCCGGTTGGAAAATGACGCCAATGCCGGCGCCGTTGCGGAACACAGATTTGGGGCCGGACAGGGCTGCCGGAACATGGTTTTTCTGACCATGGGAACCGGCCTCGGCGCTGGAATCATCACAGACGGCAAGCTCTACCACGGCGCCAACGATTTTGCCGGCGAGATCGGCCACGTCCGGCTCACGCGCTCCGGACCCGTCGGGTATCACAAGGCAGGATCCGTGGAAGGATGGGCCAGCGGCGGCGGCATGGTGCAGGTTGCGGCGAAAACGGTTGCAGCCGCACTCAAGCGGAAAGACCCGACCCGGCTTGCCGCACTGTACAAACAGGGCAAGGCAATCACCGCCCGCGATGTGGCCGTGGCCGCCCATAAAGGAGACGCCGTCGCCGCCCGAATTCTTCAATCCACTGCCCGGCGGCTGGGGGAAACACTGGCAATACTTGTGGACATCCTGAATCCCGAGAGGATCGTAATCGGCGGGCTGGCCATGCGTCTGGGCGATACTTTGCTCGACCCGGCGCGCAAAGTCATGCTGCGCGAGGCGCTTCCCTACTCAACCGCGGTGTGCCAGGTGGTGCCCGCACAACTCGATGAGCGGATCGGCGATATTGCCGCGCTGTGCGTGGCCATGGGCTTTTGAATAGTATTTATCTGCTAGAGACTCCCCGCGCGCGGCTAAGGTATAATCGTCCCAGCCGCATTCATATTAAAAGGTAGTCATGAATTCGCTGCACCAGAGCCAGTTCAAGAACTTCAATCCAGTCTGCAGCGTATAAGAAGTTGATGTCCCAACTTTGATTCCGACAATTCCGGCCTCCTGATGGATCACTGACTTTTTGAGGCACCAGGGAGCATACAAATGAAAAGATACCAGGCAGGTACTTTATTGCTGGCGTCTGTTTTGCTGTTGGCCCAGGCGCTGGCTGCCGCGGAACTTCGTGTCCCGCACCTGAACTTTACTGACCAGCGCCTCTCGAACGGCCTGCGCGTGATTATTGCCCAGGACCACAGTGCGCCTGTTTTTGCCATCGCTGTAACCTACAACGTGGGTTCCCACAGCGAACGGCCCGGCAGGACCGGTTTCGCGCACCTTTTCGAGCACATGATGTTCCAGGGCTCAAAAAACGTGGGCAAGGGCGAGCACATGATCCTGATTGAAAACAATGGTGGCGACATGAACGGCACCACCAGTGAGGACCGCACGAATTATTTTGAGATGCTGCCGAAGAACCAGCTGGACCTGGCGCTTTTCCTTGAGAGTGACCGCATGCGTTCGCTGGCCGTCAACCAGGCAA
>JBJKQZ010000419.1:0-3211 GCA_046704865.1 Terriglobia bacterium | reverse complement strand
CCCACGGAGAAACCGATGCCGGTGGAACGCAGGCGGGTGGGAAAAATTTCGGAAAAGGTCGGATAGGCGGAGACCCAGCTTCCGGTGGCGCAGAAGTTCACCACCACAAATGCTGCCAGAACCCATTCCGCGCTGCCACGCGCGGTTGCCACGCCCATCACCATCATGGAAGCGGCGGCCAGCAGGTAGAAAAGCGTCACCGTCCACTTTCGCCCCGCTTTATCCAGCGCCACGGCCGCCAGCGCGCCGCCCGCAACTGCTCCCAGATTTCCAATCAGGAAGAACCACGGCACCTTCTCATCCGTAATGTTAACACGCGGCAATACCACCAGCGGCAGGAAGGCAAAGATGCCGTAATAGCCTGCGGCCTCAGAAAAATCCAGCAGCGAACCGAGCGCCAGCCGCGCAGGATGCTCGCGCATCAGCAGCCAGACCTGGCTGAAAAATCCCTGCGAGCGCTTGTCTATCTCTTGTTGTGAAGTGGAAAGATCAAAGTGGCTCGCGCGTGACTCGATCTGTTGCATCACCTTCAGCGCTTGATCCTGGCGGCCTTGCTGCAGCAGCCAGCGGGGCGATTCCGGCAGGATGCGCCGTGCCCACACGGTGAACAGCGCCACGATGGCACCCAGTCCAAACGCAAACCGCGATCCCACCGAGGGCGGCAGCAGGTTGATGAAATAAAGGCTGAGCAGCGCCGCCAGGATTGCGCCCACGGGCCAGAAATTCATCACCGCCGCGTTGGCTCGTCCGCGAAAGCGCGCGGGAATAATCTCTCCAATGGCGGCATTGATGGCAGAATATTCCGCGCCCACGCCGATCGCCGTGAGAAAGCGGAAAACCATGAAAAAGTAGTAGCCGGGCGAGATTGCCGATACCACCGTAAAGCTGGAGTAGAGCAGCAGTGTCAGGATAAAAAGTTTGCGGCGGCCGAAACGGTCAGCAAGATAGCCGAACAGCAGCGCGCCGATCATGATACCCAGCAGCCACACGGTGACCAGCGCGGATGCCTGCACGTCCGTCACCTGCCAGAGCTTTTTGAGAATGCCGAGCACATTGCCGATGACGTTCACTTCAAACGCGTCCAGCAGCCACCCGATGCCAAGCGCCATCGTCACGCGCGAATGGAAACTGGTCCACGGCATCTGGTCCAGACGCTCGCCGATCGTGGCTTTGCCGCCGTCTTGAGGATTGGGTCGAATTTGCATTCCTCCGAACGATTGATGAAAAAGCGATTCTTGCAGCGGCGAGTTTGTCTCGCCATCACCTCAGATGTAGCGGCGAGTTCACCTCGCCAAGATTCTACGTTAGGCCGTGGTTACTCGTCCTGTCAGCAACACATCAAAAATGGTATAGAAGAACCAGATTCAAACTCCGGTCAAGCGTGGTTGGCTTGATCACGGAAAGTTCCCGCCAGAAATCAAATTCATAGATAAACGTCAGATTATCAGCCAGGCGGATATTGATTCCCGGCTGCAGGATGTATTCCCTGCGGCCGTTGATGCCGTGATAGTTGCCCTGGCTGAAATTGAATCGCGGCTGATACCGCCCCCGCGCCCATCGAATGCCCGCCAGCGTGTACGTGGCATCCTGCGGCGGCAGCACCACCTGGCCATTCACCGTCTGCCGCAGGACTTCACCGTAAGTCAGAACCGGCCCCAGTTGCAGCGTGGCGTCTGCGGAGAGTTGACGGCGCAGATTGTGCGGCCCCGCGTCACGCTCGATGGCGCCCTGCGCGAACGATCCTCCCACGTTGAGCGACGACCACTTGTTGAAATGCCACACGGGCGCAAAGCGCATGGTCACGTCATTTTTTGCGCGCGCGCCGGGCTCGGAAACAAAATCCCGCCCGGGCAGCGATCCGTTGATGGGCGAGCTTGCGGAAAAGTATTGCAGAGAATATTCCGCGCCCAGCCGGCCGGAAAGCTTGTGCTGGCCTTCAAATCCCACGCCGAACTCCGGGTCCAGCATAAAACCGTCAAAGTATTCGATGTTGCCGAAAAAGGAATCGTCCCACTCCAGTCCCACGCGCCGGTAAAAACTGCCTGCCCGGAATTCTCCGTAAGGCGTGCGATAGCGAACGTAGCCCTGTTGCAACCAGGTGTTTCCGGGAAAGAAGCTGCGCAGCTTGGTGGTTCGAAAGCGGTAATCGGCAAAGAATCCCCACGGGCCTTTTTGCGCATCGACCAGCGCTGAGAAGGCATAAAGTTCGAACTTGGGGTGGGCGCCGGCAATACCGAGCGGCACGTACTGGAAGAGGTAAACATTTCCGCCAAAATGCACAGGCGATAGCAGAGCCCGGACGGTCCTGGCGGGCTCGGAGCTGGTTTTCTTCGATGATTGCGGCGCCCCTTCCACGGGTTCCGGCGCTGGTGGTACTGGCGTTGCAGCCGCACTGGCTTCTGCCGAAGGCGGAGCCGATGCAGCGGGATTGGTCGCGGGGACGGCTTGCTTAGCCGTGGGTGATTTCGCGCCCAGCAAAGCCTTCACCTGCTGCTCCAACTGATTGATGCGCTGGTCCTGCTCAGCCAGCATCTTTTTCAGTGCCTGGATTTGCACCTCTTCTGAGGGCGCTTGCTTGCACGAAGCCTGCGTCTGCCCGGCAGCCGGGAAAGCAATTGCTGCTATGACCGCCGCTGTGAACCAAACACGAAAATGCAAATGCCGCACTGCGATTCTCCACTTCTGATGTTTGTCTTCCATCCAAGGCATGGGATGGGCCTTCATGATCTTCTGATCCCGCGGGTTGAGATGTCGCCCTTGCCGGGGGTCAGGCAGAACAAGCAATAAGTGTTAGTTGGCCACGCCCGCAATCAATTACACACTTCATGCGAATGATTCAGAAGACCGTCGTGGCCTTTCCAGAAGGCAAGGATTCTCCTGAACGCTCCTGACCATGAAAATTAGATTAGTTTTTGATCGTACTACAGGCGCTGCTTTTGCCGGGGGAAAAGTGGCAGGCGTGCAAATGGATAGCAACATCGTCCTGGTGCCGGCAGGGAAGACCTTGATTGAAATTGTAGAGTTAAAAGTTGTCAGAACAGGCGGAAGCTGACTTCAACCATGACCTTGACGGGCACAGGCGCACCGTTGCGCATGGCTGGTTTGAACTTCCAGGTCTTGACGGTGGTCACGGCGTTTTCATCCAGGCCCATGCCAAGCGGCTTAACCACCTGCGCATCGGTTACGTTGCCCTGGGAGTCAACCACAATCC
>JBJKQZ010000418.1:0-9972 GCA_046704865.1 Terriglobia bacterium | reverse complement strand
GGCCCGTCTTTCGGAAGCAGCCCCAACCCCTGAGGGCTAGCCCTTAAATAATTCGCACTGGAAACACTTGGAACAAGTAGACTTGCATCGATACGCTAGCAAAGTAGTCCTTTGCGGTACCGTCAAGCCGCGCCTTTCAGTGTGGCCGTTCTCCGGATCCGTAGCCGTTGATTTGGTTTAGTCGTGGGCCAACCTTACCTTTGGAGAACCCGGTGCTGAGGCGATTGAATTCTTGAGGGATGCAAGGATGGACAGAGAAGATAGTTTCGCTAAGCCTTAGAAAATAAATGTTTTAAGGTAGCCATGTGTACCGGAATCCGAATCCCACAACTGCGCAGAATAACCTAAGGCGTCCCTAAGAAATGTCTTATATAATACCGGGAATTGCTGCGCGGGGGGGGCAGCAAAGATCTTTTTGGCCGCAGAGCAGAACCGAAACTGTGAGTTACTGGTCAGGGAAGCATATCACGGAGTTTCTATGAGATACGCCAGGCTATTGGGGTATGGGGCCATCTTGGTCTCTCTTGCTGCGGCTGGGTGCGGCGGTGGCGGCAGCAGTAGCAGTAGCAGCAGCGGAGGGACGAATCCGCCACCTTCAAACGTAACTGTGACGATCTCCCCTACGAGTTCGACCGTGGGCTTTGGAAGCACACACCAGTTTACGGCAAAAGTCAGCGGCGCCACGAACACCGCCGTCACCTGGAGTGTTTCCAGTTCCAGCAGCAGTAACAGCAGCCAGATTGGCTCCATTTCGAGTTCGGGGCTTTATACCGCGCCGGCGGCAACTTCAGTGTCAGCGGAACCTGCGGCCAATATGGTTTCAGTAACCGCGAATAACGCAGCCACTCCGGTCGTGGCCAACGTAACCGTCCAGCCTCTCAACACGGTCAACTCCGTAACCGTCAAGGCCACCAGCCAGGCTGACACATCGCAATCCGCGTCAGCCACCGTAACGCTCACCGGCCTGTCGATTCTTGCCGTCGGTCAGTGCACCCAGAGCACCACGGATCCTACCAAGCTGAACTGTTCTGCCGCCAGCACGGGAACCGAGGTTTCGCGAAGCAGCACGCAGACCCTTTACCTTTTTGTGGCGGGATATGGAATTCTCCCGGGCACAACTTACGCCGTCAGCGGCAGCGATGTAACCATCCCTGTACAGCCAACCAGCGCCGGTGGAAATTTCAATACGAGCAGCAGTGGGCTCCCGGTTGTTTACTTCCAGATTGTTGACAGCCCATCGGCGGTCCTGGGTCCGCGGGACCTGGTGGTAAGGAATTCCGGCAATGAACTCACCTCATTCGTGGGGGGAGTAGACATCGTACAGTGAGTGATTTGAAATGAAGATTCCCAAGATCGTTTCCGGAGTACTGGTGGGGCTCTTACTGGCGCTGCCGGTTGGAGCAACAACGCTTGTCCGAATGACTTTGACCCAACTGGCGCAGGCATCCAGCACCATTGTCGAGGGGCACGTGGTGGCCCAGACGACCCGCGCGAACCAGAACCACACCCGCATTTTTACCTACACCACCATCCAGCTTGACAAGGCCCTGAAGGGCCAGCCGCCGGAAACCATTACCATTGAGCAGCCCGGCGGGACAGTTGGCAACTTTCACGTCCACGTGCCCGGAACGGCATACCTTCGGCCCCAAATGCAATACGTTCTTTTCCTTGAACCCGTAAAGGGAACCGCGCAGACCTTCCATATGGTTGGCATGATGCAGGGGGCTTTTCGCGTATACCGGAACCGCAATGGGGCGGAGCGCCGCGTGGCGCTCCCTCTTGGCTCCCTAAGCACGGGCAGCAGCAGCACAACGGTCAGCCCGTCGCCAACTCTCGGTGAGTTCCAGATGACCATTTCTGGTGTACTCGCCGCCCCCATTGTGATACCGGTCGGAACCGAGATCCCTGTGGTCATCAGCTCAACGCAGTTCCAGGGCGCAGGGCAAGCGGTTATAGTTGCCCAAACCACGTCCGACCTGTTTCCCAGCAAGGCGGTGGTGATTCCCACGGGCAGTGAGGTTGCGGGCACAGCGCAACGTGAAGGGAACAAGTGGAAAATTTATTGGACTTCCGTTTCCGTCCGCGGGCGCGAGGCGCGCATTTCTGCGACGAATGAAGCGTCAGCCGGAGAAGATCTTAAGGGACAGTCCATGATTGTTCGAATGAGGTGAAGGTGATGAGGCAGAAGCAACGAGCCGGTGATTGGAAGCGGATTGCGGCGGTCGCAGCGGCCCTGGTGACAATGTTTTCTGCTGTCCTGATGTTCGGCTACAACCCGTTCCAGGACAATCTGGGCACCGTGACTGCGCCAAATCCCGTGGTGGCTCGATGGAATTCCATGCCTGTAGCATGGATGCTGAACGCGACAATTTCCTCCAGCAACAACGTCGCAACGCCGAACTGCAGCAGCGCAGCTACCTGCATTCAGCAATCTCTTGCCGCAGGATTCACCACCTGGATGAATGCACAGGTTGCGGGCCAGAGCCTCACCGCGCTGAGTGTGCAATATTCCGGAACCTCCACGCTGACCAATCCTGACTATCAGGACTGCCAGAACGTCATCGGATTTACTGACACCACCGCCAGCGACTTTTCAACGGGTACGATCGCTTTTACGCAGGTTGCGACGGTGACAAGGCCGAGTGCGACGACGGGAACTTTCCAGTATCAGTGCAGTGGTGGAAGCGCCCAGACCTGCAACTATGACGATTGCATAGCCGATGCTGACATAGAATTCAATCCCAGCGTGAACTTTACTACGGCAGTCACTCCAACGGCACAGACTTACAGCGTGCAGTCAGTTGCGACGCATGAAGAGGGCCATCTGCTAGGATTGGACCACAGCGGGATCGGCCACGCCGTCATGTTTCCCTATGGAGATTCCACCTCTGCCGGTCAGCAAACGCAGCTTTCTACAGACGATGCCATCGGGATCTCTTATCTCTATCCTTCCGCTAATTTTGCCACTGCCACCGGAGTGATTACCGGGAAGGTCAGCCTGAGCGGCTCTGGGATATTTGGCGCGCACGTAATTGCCGTGAATTCTGTTACGGGGAATGCCGTCACGGACCGTATTACCGCGCCGGATGGAACTTATACCTTGACCGGGCTCCCTCCCGGCAACTACTTTATTCTCGCCTTGCCATTGGCGCCTGATTCTGATTCTGGCATCCTCACGATCGATAACTTTTCAGGTTGGGAATGCGGATATGCTGATTCAAGTTGTGCAAACGCGCCACAAAATCCTACCAGCTTTACAGGACGCTACCATTAGCTTGCTCATGGAAGGTGTTCGGTTTGCGACGATGGATTCCTAAATCCCGCCTGTAACTTCAATGACCTGTCCGGAAACATAATCCGAAAGTGGTGAGGCCAGAAAGAAGATTACGCCTGCAGCTTCCTGAGGAGTGCCGGGACGGCCCATGGGGATGGAATGGATGGCGGCCTCGCGAAGCCGGGCGGGTATTCCGAGTTTTACTTCCGTCTGCTGCCAGGTGATCTTGTCGCCCTCTTCTTTGGGAGCAGTCAGCCGGGTTTCAATCAGGCCAAAGGCCGCCGCGTTCACCTGGATGTTCAACGGTCCCCACTCACGCGCAAGTGTCTTGGTCAGCCCGATGACACCCGCCTTGGCCGCCGCGTAGTTGGCCTGCCCAAAGTTGCCCCGCGTGCCGGATGTGGAACTGATGTTCACAACCTTTCGGGCCCTCGCTGCGCCGTGCTCATCAATTTCCTGCTTTGCGGCCTCACGCATTGCGGCTCCCACGGCGCGGAGAATCCGGAAGGTGGCTGTAAGGTGAACGTCCAGGATGGATTGCCACTGCTCGTCGGTCATTTTGTGGAGCGTGCCATCCCAGGTGAACCCGGCATTGTTCACAAGAATGTCGGGAATGCCAAATATTTCAAAAGCGGTTTCGAGCAGGTCTTCAGGAAAGCCCGCTGCCGTCACATCCGCCGCAAAGCTGTGGGCGGTGCCGCCGGCCTTTTGAATGCCAACCACGGCCCTGGAAAGCTCAGATTTGTCTTTGTCACTCAGAAGGACGCGAGCGCCTTCTCGTGCAAACAATTCAGCCGTGGCCAGGCCGATGCCTCGGGCAGCGCCGGTTACGACTGCAATTCGGCCTTCCAGCCATCTGGACATGACTGCACCTCCGGGTTTGTTTCCTGGAAGTTACGGAAAAATTGACCGTGGAAAAAGTAAGCTTAAACAGGACGGTCCGTGGCACGGGTGGCACGCCGGTGCTGGGCCAGGACCGCCAGCATAGAACTGCGCTCCATCTTCTCGCAATGAACCGTGCACATGGACATGTCTGCAAGCGTATGAATACAGTCGTGAATCCGGCACTGGTAGCGGAGAATGGTTGCGGGGTCAGACCCGTTGCGATAGGCCCAGGACCAGTCAGACACCCATCGGACAATTGACCCGTTGCGCCGGATTATGGGGCGCTTGCAGGGATCGTCCATCTTGGAAAAGCGTGAAAGGCAGTCAGGCGCGGTCAGGAAGACAAGGCGGCTGTTTCGGATGAGGGTCTCGGGGCGCAGCCCGTGCTCGCCGAGGATTCGAGCAAGCTCCTTGAGCCACGCAGGTCCCGCAAGTACCACGATTTGCTGGCCAATCTCAATGCCGCCCACAACAAACTGAATAATTTCGCGAGGGCCAGGTTTCTTTCTAACTAATAAGCGGCATGAATTGGCCGAAGGTTCAACTCGTAAATCAGCGCCCATTCGTACAATCCCTTTCCCCTTATCATGAGCGATTTCAGGGTCTGGTGTCAATCAGGTTTCCTGAAAAACCCGCAAGATTTCCGTTGTTTTTCATTCTGCTTTTGTCGTAAGAGTCATCGGCAAGGCCAAACAGAATGTTCTTATTATGCGTCGGGGGACCTGTTTTTCAACAGCAGGCGGGAACCGGAAAATGCGGAAGGAGAACCCACAACTATGAAATGTGATCTCTTGCCAGAAGCCGGTTGCGGCATCTACCCGTGGAGGAACCGCCCTGGATTAACAGGAGTGCCATGGATTCGAACTTCGTAGTGGAGGTGAGGGCCTGTCGTCCGGCCGCTCATCCCGATGGCTCCAATGATCTCGCCCTGTTTAACCTGCTCCCCCACCACAACAAAAATCCGGCTGAGGTGAGCGTAGCGGGTTGTAATGCCGTCTCCATGATCGATCAAAATGCTTCGGCCATAACCGGCATCAGGCTCAGCTTCAATCACCAGTCCGTCGCCCGTGGCAACCACATCTGTACCAAAGGAGTCAGCGATATCAACTCCAGGGTGAAAAGCTTCTTCGCCGCTGAAAGGATCCATCCGCTGGCCAAATCCCGCGGTTATCCTCCCATGCACCGGCCAGATTGAAGGAATGGCGTTAGGATCGTCGATCATGCCCGGGAAACTTCCGGGGCCGAGCCGGCCGCTCACGCCATTGAGGCTTACGTTCTTCATCGCGGTCAGCGCATAAAGAGAGGAACCGTAATCTGTTCCTGCGTTGGCGCCCGACTGGCTGGCCAGGTTCAGCAGATCAGATGAAACAACCTGGTGATGCCCATTTCCAAACCCGTAAGTGACGGCTACCTCGGCTGCCAGCGTCTGGAGGGAGTTCAGCTTCATGTTGGCCCGGCTGACCTTATTCTCCAGGGTGTGGAACTGTTGTTTCAGCGCTTCCCGTTCGCTTCGGACTGTGTTGTAATTTGATACCTTGACGAGCATCCGCGCATAGCTGGTTGCCAGGCCCGCCAGCATTACAATTCCAATGATGCTCAGACCAAGAATCACGGGAACAACGTAGAACGGGAGCTGGATTTTCCGGACTCTACCGTGCGCACCGGGCGTGATGAGAAGTGTATAGAACTTGTTGTTCATGCGGGCTTACCATCGTTTGCCTTTCGGAGAATTTGGACGACCTTCCCGCTATTCTTTGGAAGGCGTCCCCCTCGGCGTGTCCATGCGCGGTACGAAGCTCCCATACTATTTGAGCACCCCAAGGAAGTCAAGCACATAAGTTCGAGAACCTAAGCGCCTTTTAGCCATTTGTCAAGCACGCTGGCATATTCATCGTCTGGACGGACTAATAATCTTAACCTTTCGCCCGCTCCATTAGCCTTGTACGATTCCAAAGCCTTGCCATAAATTGCACGAAGCTTCGACTCCGGCAAGGGCCTGGCGTCCGCGCTGGTAGCATTCAGAACCCAACATGGCCGAGGCGCCAGCGCGCCCACGAGGTCGGGCAGGTCGAAGTGCTGGAGTATTCCATACAGGAACCACGGGAGCGCCAGCGAATAAGCCCTGGATTCCACCACTGAGTCGTAAGTAGCTATTTTAGAATCAAGTAATAACGAGCCCAGGCGATTGTCCAGCACGGCGGCCAGCAGGATGGCAATCGCACCGCCGCGTTCGCCATATCCATAAATCCGTTTCTGCTCCACATCAGGCCGCGATTGAATGTAGTCGACGCACCGCAGGCAGTCCCAGACGCGCTGGCCTAGGACAGGCTTGCCGAGCCCAAAGCAGGCCCACGCGTAGTCCTCCTGAATGTTGTCCCCGTGGTAAAAGACCGGACCGGAACTTGGGAGGTGCGGAATGGAATCGCCAAGCCCACGTAGATCGACTGAGCAGACTGCAAATCCCCTGGAAACCAGTTTGACGATTTCACCAGTCTCTTCGATGGAGTCAGTCTTACCCCGATCTGAGACGTGGAGGATGGTGGGGAATGGTTCATTGCCCCGCGAGGGCTTTAGGAACCATCCCGTTACGCGAATCGACGGTTCCGAGTGCAAGATGATTTCTTCAATGTGGACGCCCTTACGGATATGCGAGGATAAGGTTTTTGAATTGAGGGGAGTCTTTCCCGAAGGCAGGGCGAGCAGCCGATGTAAGGTTCTCTGCGCGTTATCCCTGAACGCATTGGCCCCTCCCGGCGTATTTCCAGAAGGATTGGCTGGCTTCAGCTTCAACAGCCGATCGGCATTCAATTGAACCACGGTCCGGCCGCCCAATGATGTAAGAACCTGTCCGGTGGTTGTGCAATCCAGAGCATCAGGTGCTGCCTCGTCAAACGGAGCTTCCTCAGTTTCCCAATCCTCCTGGCCCAGCCACTGGTTAAACCATTTGTAAGCGGCCTGGCGGCTGAAGTAGTCATAATCATGCGGGAGCGACGTTGCAAAAAGACCCGCCTTCTTCGAAGCGCCCATGAGCTTATAAGCTGACAGGACCTCCTGGTGAATCTCCTTGGTACCGTCCAGGTAGGTGGGCGAATAGGTCACACCGCGGTCGATGGGAGTATAGATCATGAGCAAAGGCTTGGGCGCAAACGCCAGCAGCAGATCACCGCGGTCAAAGCCTTCGGGCAGTGAAAAGATCAGATTCTGTTCGGCGTCGGCCACGGCGCCTGGAGGAGCGTAAGACGGACCGGCCAGATTCTCGGAGTTTCCGTCCACCTCCACGGCAACCTTGATCCGTGGTTCAAGGGCGCAAAGGTACATTGTCATGGTTCCGCCGCCGGACTGGCCTGTGCAACCGATCTTTTCCGGATTGACCTCAGGCCGGGAAAGCAGATAATCGAGCGCCCTCACGCCGTCCCATGCCCGATATTGCGCAAAAGTGGAACCGAAAAGCAGCATGGGTCGCCCTGCTTCAGAGTGTTCGCCGGTTGGCCCATAAAGCCCCTTGCCGGTCCGTGGATCAAGATATTGCAGACGTTCGCCCTGGCCAAATGGATCAAACGCCAGCACAACGTAGCCGATTCGCGCCAGTGTTTGATATACGTATGCGTAGTTGCGGTAGGCTTTGCCGTTGGTGGTATGTCCGAGCGGTGCCAGAATCCCCGCGAACGGCCCGGAGCGGCCATTGGGGATGTAGAGATTTGCGGTGACAAAGATTCCGGGCTGGCTTTCAAAGATAACCTTTTCGATTCGATATGCGCCGCGGTCGAGGGTACCGGTAATCCTCGGATTCAAAGGGGTCTTCTCAAACTGGCCGCCGACAAGCTTCCACACCGTGGAGCGGACCTTTTCAACACGGGCGCGGACATCAGCCTCAGTTCGCATGGCATGGAGTTGCTCGATCCGCCTGGCGCGAGCTTCGTTCATTTGAGCGGTCAGATATTCCGGCCAGTCATTCCAGTAGTCGCGGTCGCCCTCCGCGGTATATCCGTGGGCAGCGGGTTCACCCGGCCAAGCAGACGCTTGGGCAAACGTACTGGCGCCGGCCATAGGCAAGGCGAGCCCCAACATGTTCGACTGGATGAATTTTCGTCGCGTGATCATGGCAAATCTCCGGATAGGCAGGCAGCGCTTTGCGAGCGAGGGAAACCGCAAACAGGCTTTTGCAGATCATGGTTTGCGCACGCCGTCGCACTGCTTTTTCAAACGCCAGGACTGTGAATCAAAGCTGAATGTATACTACAGCGGAGATGATCTTTCAATCAGAAGGTGAATTCGTAGGGTGGCTGCGGACGCTTGGTTCAGGCAAGTCGCCGCGAGTCAGGATGGGTATAGGCGATGATGCGGCGCTTGTCCGAGTCGGTTCCAGAAGCGATCTGATCCTGACGGCTGATCTGTCCATTGAGGGTGTCCATTTCACCGCCGGCCTGCATCCAGCCAGATCCGTGGGCCACCGTGCGCTGGCGCGTTCGCTCAGCGATGTTGCCGCGATGGGAGGCACTCCCCGTTTCGCGCTTATTTCCGCAGCCTTTCCCCGGGCTTTTTCGCGCGCCTGGGTTAAAGAATTCTATCGCGGAGTGATCGACCTGGCAGCCCGTTTCCATGTGGAAGTGATTGGAGGGGACACTTCGATTGTCCGGCGGACCGCCATGATCGATGTGACTCTGGCAGGTGAAGTTCCGCGCGGAAAGGGGCTGCTGCGTTCCGGGTCTCGGCCCGGTGATCAGATTTTTGTGAGTGGACGGCTTGGTCTCTCGGCGCGCGGTCTGGAGATAATCAAGGTGAGATCGAGGAAAAAGAAGGGCGCTGCAGGGAAGTCGAAAGAAAACCCTGAAGCTGAATCAGCGATTATGGCGCACCGTTATCCGGAGCCGCGCTGCGAATTGGGCACCTGGCTTCAGCGCACCGGCCTTCCCTCTTCAATGATGGACCTTAGTGATGGCCTTTCAACGGACCTGGGCCGGCTTTGCGAAGCGAGCGGCGTTGGAGCAAGAGTCTTAGCTGAACAGATTCCCGGGCCTGGCGGAATGACCGAAGAATGTTCACTTGATTTTGCCCTCAACGGAGGCGAGGACTACGAACTGCTCTTTACTGTGCCCGGGAGAAAGCTGGCCAGAGTTCCCCGCAGCCACCGCGGTGTTCCTCTCCGGTCCATCGGGCAGATTTCCCGCTCGCGGAAAGTTCTGCTGGTTCGAAAGGACGGCGGCAAATCACTGCTTGCCCGTGCCGGCTACGACCATTTTAAAACATGAATGGAATCGGAAGGACCGCCACATTACGGCATCCTGCCAAACACTCGAAGCTAGTTTGCATGGGGTATTGCGGCAGGTGCTTTGGGAGATGCCATCGCAGCCGGTGATTGCGGCGCAGGCTGTTGTGGTGCAGGCGGCTGTGTGGATGGTGGAAGCTGTTGAATGGAGGACACAGGTTTTGAATCCGCCAGGCTGGCCGCCAGCGCACTGGTGGTTGAATCAGTGGACACTACACTGTTCGATTCGGTACTGGCCAGAATCTGCTGCACCTGGTTGGGATTTGTGAGGAATGGCGAGTCCGGGAAACGCTGCACGGGCTTGTCTTTCAGGAACTGAGTCATAAAGTCCGTCCAGATGGGCAACGCCACGTGTGAGCCCTCTTCTCCGCGTCCCAGCGGGTGATGATCATCAAAACCAACCCAGACACCGCAGGTGACGGAAGGCGAAAACCCGATGAACCAGGCATCAGTAAAATCATTGGTGGTTCCGGTTTTGCCGGCGAGATCGTATTTCAAGGCCAATCCCCGGTCACTTACTGCAGTGCCGCTATTGAAAACCTCGCGC
>JBJKQZ010000417.1:0-2948 GCA_046704865.1 Terriglobia bacterium | reverse complement strand
GTCGAATACTTCTCGGAAGGTCAATTTGAGCTGTCTTTTGGGGGATTAATGACTGGAGGCAGTTACTCCGCGGTGCGCCGGGCCAGCAGGAACATGCCTTCATTATGGACGATCTGGATGTCGTCGCCCTGGATTTGCGCGGAAAACGCCGCCTTGTCACCCGGGATGGAATTTTCGATGAGCCTGCGAGCTTCCTGGTAGCGCGCGTCGCCCGGCTTATGGCCCGCGCGGAGCATCCACTGGTTAAATGACCGGCGGCGGCGCCTGAAGGACTGGGTAATGATCTCCAGGCCAAGTTCGTCAAACATTCTCAGGAAAGTGGTCAGCCGCAGAGACTTTGTGTGAGAGGGATCGCGAATGATTTCAACCCGGCCGTGCAGCTCGAACTTTTCGTCGCTCTCCGGCCCCAGAGTGTCGTCGACAAAAATGCGGCCGTCCGGTTTGGTCACCCGCAGCATTTCTTGCAGCACAAGTTCCGGCTTGGGAATGTGGTGGAAGGCGTACTGGCAGCTCACCAGGTCGAATGTGCCGTCAGCATAAGGAATCTTTTCCCCTTCACCGCAGGCAAAAGCAGCATTGGCAATCTGTTTTTCAGCCTGGAATCCGCGTGCCTGGCGCAGCATCTCGGGAGTCAGATCGATTCCGTAGGCATAGCGGATCCTGGGCGCCATCGCCAGAACCATCGCGCCAGGTCCGCATGCGACATCGAGAAGATTGCTTTCCGGCTGCGGCTTCAGGAGGTCAACCTTTTCCGCAAAGATCTCCGGAGTGTCGCGGACTGCAAACTTTGAGAATGCTTCCGCAGTTTTAGTGAATTGCTTTTGAACGGCCGACTGCTGTTTCTTTGACATAAGATTTTGAAAAGGCCGCGGTCCTTCACCGCGTATTTATGAATCTATTAGAATGCCATTTTTTACAGGAAGTATAAATAGTCGAACGATTGTGTGCTGCAGAATCCTGCTTTCACACAAGTTCGGGGAATCCGATTTCATAAACAGTGGACGGGCAGGCATTCCGGCCAAGTGAATTTTTGGATTCTCTTTGCCGCCTGAAAATGCGATCTTAGACTTTGATGCAAAACTTCCGATCTGGAGGCTTTAGATGTCACTTGGAAGTCAGGAGTTGAAATCGGCGCTACAGGGAATCATCGGTTTCGGTGTGACGCCGTTCCGGGAAGATCTGAGCGTTGACATGGACGCATTGCGCCAGAACGCCGCGTTCCTGGCCGAACATTGCGAGGTGGTGGTTCCTTTGGCCGGCAACGGCGAAATCTATTCCCTTTCGCCCGAGGAGCACAAAACAATTGGGAAAGCCGTGGTTGAAGAGGTGCGCGGCCGCAAGCCGGTGCTGGTGGGCGTGGGACTCACCATGCCGATCGCGCGCGACCTGGCGCAGGCAGCGGAGGCCTACGGCGCTGACGGCATCCTGGTACTTCCTCCTTATTTTACGCACGCCAATGACGACGGCCTGTTTGAATACTACCGGTCGATTGCACAGGCGACAAAGCTGGGCGTCATTCTGTTTCAGACTCACGCCGTCAATTTCAGCCCCTCGCTGCTGCTGCGCCTGGCGGAGGTTCCGAACATCGTCGGCCTCAAGGACGAGCACGGGGACATGGACCAGTTCGTCCGCCAATGGGCCGCCGCAAGTGACCGGATGGCTTTGCTGTGCGGCGTCGGAGAAATTCTCGCTCCAAGTTACTTCGCGCTGGGCGTCAAAGCATTTACCAGCGGCCTGGTCAACTTTATGCCGGGGACTTGCCGCAAGATTCTCGCTCACCTCCGGGCCGGAGAGCTTGGAGAGGCTGCGCAAGTTGTCGATCGGGAGACGATGGCGGTTTACGACCTCCGCGTCAAAAGGCCCGGCTACCGGACACTGGTGATCAAGGAGGCAATGAATCTTTGCGGTTTGAACGCCGGGCGCGTCCGGCCGCCGCTGGCTCCGCTTCCTGAGGCCGATCGCCAGGCGTTGCGCGTTGTTCTTACGGACCTGGGACTGTTGAAAGGTGAAGCCGCGCGCAGATAAGCGTGGCCATCAGGCGCCTGGTTCCCCAACCGCCGGAGAAGTTTTTCCGGTCCTGCTGAATGAATTGCGGGCATTTCCAAAAGCGGAATGTCCATCTCGCGAACTTCTGGAGCACTTTCTGAATGGGTGTAAGCAAAATCCTTGAGCCGGCCTGCGTGCCCATCCCCGAGGGCTATTTCCAGATGGGTTGTGAGACGGGCCGGGATGATGAGCGGCCTGTCCATCGTGTCTGGGCAGATGTTTTTGAAATGGCGATTTTCCAGGTGCGGAATCGGGATTGGGCCGCGTTCATGGAAGCCGCAGCCCAGGCCGCTCCGGCAGAATGGCGCAACGCTGATTTCAGCCATCCTGACCAGCCCGTGGTGGCGATAAACTGGGGCGATGCAGAGCAATACTGCCGCTGGCTCAGCCAGGTGAGCGGCCGGAATTACCGTTTGCCGACAGAGGCGGAGTGGGAGAAGTCTGCAAAAGGTGGACGCGAAAACGCGCTTTACGCCTGGGGTGATGATCCGCCGCAAGCCCATGACGAATACATCCGCCGTTGGAGCGGCAACGTTTCCGGCCCGCTGCCGGTGGGACAGGGCGCGCCGAATCCTTTTGGGCTTTATGACGTTTGCGAGAACGTCCACGAGTGGTGTTCAGACTGGTACTCACCGGATTACTACGCCAGCTCGCCGGAGCGAAATCCAGCCGGTCCGCCCTCCGGAGCGCGTCGGGCATCACGCGGCGGCGCGTGGCGGCATCACATCAAAGTGAGCCGATGCGCTGCGCGGTCCAGCATTCCGCCCGCCTTCGAGTATGCGGATTACGGTTTTCGAGTGGTTCGCGATGTCTTGTAGGGCAGGCTCGCGAAAGGAGGTTTCGCATGTCTGAGTTACGGCACAACGTTCTGACCCGTGAGTGGGTCATCATCGCCACAGAAC
>JBJKQZ010000416.1:0-4281 GCA_046704865.1 Terriglobia bacterium | reverse complement strand
ACCTTCAGGTGGGTGGATCGCCGGGGTTCACAGGACAAAAGCCCGGCAAAACGAATGATTGATATCGAGTAAGAAGGAGAAGCATTAGAATGATCGAGCAAACACTTGCTGGCTTCTCTCGTAGGTTGCGAAAACACGGCAAGCCGTGTTTGAAAGTTTGCCTCCTATCCCCCCACCCGCTGGTTTTAAGTGAGTTTAGCAAGGTACTGGCCAACTTCTCCTACCGGGTGAAAGCCAAGCATATTGATTCCCACTTCACGCCAGATTTCCACCGATTAGCCTTTCCAAGGTGCCCGCTTTATCTGGTGGATGCGTGTATTCCAACCACTGCAGCCCTTCTGGTTTCTGAGATCATGGACAGGTATCCGGACGCACGGGTAGTTGCGGTTTCCGAAGGATTTGACGAAACCAATGCATTTCCGTTGCTTCGCCTGGGAACCAAAGGATTGCTGACATACGGCGAAGCGCGAACGGACCTTTCGGCTGCGTTTGATGCCCTGCTTGAAGGCAGCTACTGGGTTCCACGCGTACTGCTTTCACGTTTTGTCGAATCAATTCTTCCGAGCTCACGCAATCGAACCATGGTGAGCAGCTCAGTGGGACTGAGCCGGCGCGAGCGTGAAGTCCTTCAGGCTGTGCTGGACAATCTCTCCAACAAAGAAATCGCGGGCCAGTTGAATATTTCCGAACGTACGGCGAAGTTCCATGTATCAAACCTTCTCGCAAAGTTCGGTGTTCAGCGGCGCGCGGACCTGATCGTAATGTCCTTTAACGGACCTGCACTGGGTGTGGCGGCGCAGCAGCACAGCACTCTGCAGGCCTGACAGTTGATGCGGCTGCCCTGTCAGCCTGTCATTAAAATATATATTTTCAAAGCCTGCTCCGGAAGTTGCCAACGCATGTGAAGTTTGGCCTTATTCTCCCTTTCTGCGTTGCAACTTTCCGGATGACAGTATCGATGTGAAATGAATGGCGATCACCCTTACCGCGTCCAATAAGCTTCTCCACGGTCAAAGCATCGGACATTGACAAGAAAACATCGCCTCAGAATCGCCCCCGTATTCGTAAACCCCAACCCCTGCACAGTCTTATCCAGCATGAGCCACGCTATATCCGTTAGCTGCAACAAAGGCATGGGAATCCAGCTTATCCCTCCTGCTTCTCAACCCCTTCAATAGGCATCTCGCCAGCCGTCTAAACAGACTGGAAACTTTCGTTCCCAACGGCCGATGGTGTCGGGGTAAATTTATTTCGATAAGCTATCGGCGAGTCAGGACTTCAGACTCTTTGATATGTTTGGGGCGTTTCGCCCACCAGAAATAAGGCCGGGCGGCCTTCTTCAGCAGGCTCAACTTGATGTCGTACAATTTTGTCGCCAGGCTTGAATCAGCCAGGTAGCGCGTGTCACCCGGCTGAACAATCAAACTGACTTCGATGTTCGGCGTCACGTCCATAGGGATGCCGTGCTTCCTGCACGCTTCATAGAGGTGCCGGAAGACCACGATCATGTCCTCATAGCGGGGCGTCGGCCAACGTTCCATATCGGAACCAACGGTGGGGCGAAAAATACAGACGGTGGGGAATGCTCCCATGCCGGCGATCATGTCAATCGCGGCCATGGTATCTTCAAGAGGCTCGACTCCTGCGATAATCTCACCAGAGCAGGCGCCTTTCCCCAGTTTCTTTGCCGTGTATTCCAGAGCGCGGAAGAACGTCTTCTGCCCGATTAGCATCTCTTTGCCGGGGCAGATCTTCGCGAAGAATTCAGGGTTCTGGAATTCGTAGCAGAAGCTGAAGTGGTCCGCTCCCAGGTCAATGAGCCGGTCGTATTTCCAAAGGTCGCGGCTCGGCGTCAACTGGACCCCGATCAGGGCGCCCACACGGGACTTGACGGCTTTCACGTAGGGTGCGGCGCGGTCCAGGTCGCGGTTGGTCTGGTAGCCGGAGTTGAAGTGGACAAACGTAACGCCCGATTCCGTTTTAGCGGTCTGCGCCACTTCCACAACGTCTTCCACGTCTTTCAACTCCACTTCATTCACACCCACATTCAACCCGGTGGTGCAGAATTTGCAGTTCAGCGCGGGCGAGTGATACCAGAAGCCGCAGGAATTAGAGATATAGATGCCGAGATACGTCCCTTGCAACACGCCGATTCGCTGCATCAGGACGCCGCGCGAGGTCTCGCGGGTGTACCAAGGAACTTCCGGTGAGAGCCGGACGGGATAGCTGAAACCCTGGCGGTTATCGATGATCTCAAAGTCGTCGCCGTCCCTCACAATCCTGTAGCAGGACCGTTGGGCAAATTCTTCCTCGACGGGAATATTGGCCCAGATGTCCTTAAGCGACCCTGGAATAATCACCTCAAGCCCGCTCCCCAGGCCCGCCCGCGTGCGCACCAACGGACGGCCTACCTCACCGATCGTGCAGGAGTCGTCCACGCGGATGCCTTTGCAGAAGAGGTCGATTTCCAGTTCGCAGGGGTTCAGCGGCTCCATCGGCACAAAAGTGTCCTTGGCGCGGGTGGGATCTTCAACATACTGCGCGGGTTCCCGATTGTACGCCCTGGATTTTATATCAATTGCCATCGCTGCCCCCTTATCAAACTCTCTCTCGATCCAGCCTGGTTCTTACACTATCTCCAAACCTGCTCACATCCCGCTGTGATCTCCATCACGCCCCGGCGTGACATCCAAAGTCGGGGGACTCACGTAGGCGTATTCCGTCTCCGTTGGGGAAATTAATCGAAGGCCGCCAGGTGGGCCAGCTTGAAAAGGGCTGACTGGCTGTTATTCGGGTTTCCTGCCGGGGGGTTCCAGGGCAAGCTCTCTCAGGCCGGCATCTTCCATGCCTCGCAGTCGGCGAGCATTTGTTTTGCCTCGCTCTCGAGGTCAGGAACCGGCAACGGGCGGCTTGGCGTGTACGGGGTTGACAGCCAGGTTTGCTGCCAGACTTCCAGCGATTCCGGCGCCTTGCCTGCCAGACCATGGAAGAACGTGCGCCACCTGCCGACAAAATAGTCGCGGATCAGGCCAGACCACACTCGGGTTGCGTAATCGGAAAGCGGCGGCCATCCCCAATAAGTGATCAGCAGCCGCGCATTCGATTCGTAATAGACGGCTTCAGCCGGGCTGTGCCCCCAGCTTCGCGCGTCATTGCACCAGGTTTCCAGGCGCCGGTCTTCGCGCAGGTTCATGATGCCGTCAATGCGGCGCAGCATGTCGAAAGATTCTCTGGCCTTCCGGTCGCGCACATCGGGCTCGCCGTTCTGGTGAGCCTGGCATGCCGCCGCCAGGTTGAAGTCAACGCTCCCGCCCACTGCCTGCGCAACAAATTCAATCAGGTCGTTCCGGTAGAGCTGACTGGATTTCAACGGGTCCGCGCATGAAAGGAACTCTCTCATGGCCTGCTGAAACACCGGTCCGGCCTTGATGGCGATTGGGGTGGGATCCAGGCTCGGGGTTCGCTGCCACGAGTGCTTGCTCACCCAGGCCTCTTCGCCGTAGGCAGACTGCATCAGGTGCTTCCAGGCCTGCGTCATAGCCGGAGGACAGCCACCGTAGCGTGACTGGCAGTAACTTGTGATCCAGTCGTCCAGATTAATTTTCTTGGCTTCCCATCCGATGTCGGTCATCAGTTCGTAGGCAACCTCGTTGGTCTGGGTGCCTTCCGGGCACATGCACCACCCCACCAGATTGCCCTTGTGACTGCTGGCCAGGACCTCTGCCGGCTGCGAATCAATCAGCTCAAGATTACCCTTGATGTTGTTATTTCCACCAAGCGTGTGCAGCATTCCGTTGATCCAGTGCTTGCCAAAGAACCCGTTGGTTCTTTCCCAGACGGGCCGCGTGGGACGCCCGATGGGGGTTTCAGACAGCGGCGCGTCGCCGGTATAGTCAATGATGATCATGCGGTCGTCCGGGACTTTGGAAAGGAAAGCTTCAATCGATTTCTCGTCCCAGAACTTCCAGTCGCTGTAAAAAAGCCAACTTTGCTTCATCCACTTGCCGTTGGGATCGCCGGCCAGGATGCCTTCATAGATGGTGCGGCCAAAATTGGCCAGATCTTCGCAACGGTGCTCTTTGCTGACCGGCACCCGCATCTCATTAACAGGGTCAGCAAGATAGTATTCACCCACCCCGTATTCCTTCTTATTTTCCCGGATAAAACGACCGCCGATTTCCTTGTAGAGATCGACTTCTTTGGGATCGAGAAGAAAGGTCTTGGACAGGCTCGGCATCGAGGTCCCCGCCCAGATCTGTGTGTGCACGGTGGCCTTTGGAA
>JBJKQZ010000415.1:0-5872 GCA_046704865.1 Terriglobia bacterium | reverse complement strand
TGAACGGACGGTATGGCCAGGCAAATGACGTGGAAGATTACGCGGAAAAGTCACAACTGATGACTTACGAAGGCGAGCGGGCAATGTTTGAAGGTTACCGCCGCTACGAATTTGTTTCCACCGGCGTCATTCAATGGATGCTGAACACTGCCTGGCCGGGCCTCATCTGGCACCTGTACGATTACTACCTGCGCCCCGCAGGCGGCTACTTCGGAACCAAGAAAGCGTGCGAGCCGCTGCATGTGCAGTACTCGTACGATGATCAATCCGTGGTTGTGGTGAACTCGCATTTGCAACCTTATGAAAAGCTCGAAGTGAGTGCTGCCGTATACGACCTCAATCTGAAGAAGGCATTCTCAAAAGAAGAAACAGTGAACGTTGCGCCCAACAGCAGCACGCGCATCTTTGAACTGCCCAAACTCGACGGCCTATCGACCACTTACTTTGTGCGCCTGATGCTGAAGGATTCCACCGGGAAACTTGAAAGCACCAACTTCTACTGGCTTTCCACCAGGCCCGATGTTCTGGATTGGGACCAGAGCAAGTGGTATTACACGCCGGTCAGCTCCTATGCGGACTTTACGGCGTTGAAAACCCTCCCCGAAGTGCGGCTGGGCGTTCGAGCCACAACACGCCAGGAGGGAGAACGGGATGTGACAAGTGTCACGGTTCAGAATCCTTCGTCGCATCTGGCGTTCTTCATTCACCTGCGTGTAAACAAGGGCGAGCATGGTCATGAAGTTCTTCCCGTGATCTGGCAGGACAACTACTTTGAATTGATGCCGGGTGAGGAGCGGGAGATCGATGGCAGCTTTTCCAAGACAGAGTTACAAGGTACAATACCTTATGTGGCCGTGGATGGCTGGAATATTGCAGCCGAATCCGTGACCGCTCAGTGAAGGGATTCGCGAACGATTCATTGATTCTAGTGTGTTTAGAATCAATGTTTTGCGAGTGCACCGTTGGGCAATATGTACCGGGGCCGAGTTTCCAAGGGTCCTATGGCCTATTGAAACTGACGAATGCCACGGCAATAGAGTTGACAAGCAGTCGAAATTTGACTAGCATTGATCTTTACAATTTGGTTGTGTAAGACCTGAATCTCATCCAGAGTGGCCGAGGGACGGGCCCTAAGACGCCACGGCAACCGCCCGGGAAGTAAGTCCGGGGTCAGGTGCTAACTCCCGCCCGTGATTGGGGGAGATGAGACGGAGGACGAAAGAGTTTATTTGAGCCTCCCCGATGAGACCGGGGGGGCTTTTTTAGTTTGTGGCCCTCCTCGAATCTTCTATCGCCCTCGCTAGTCACTCTGGAATTGGAACAGCGCTTGGAGGAAAAGTGAGTTACTTAAAACATTTGAAGTGCCGCCAGTGCGGGCGAACTTATCAGATTGAGCCTATCGCTGCCTGCGAGGACTGCTGGGCTCCGCTTGAAGTGATCTACGATTACGATCGCATCCGCGCGGAAGTCCCACGCAAGCAGGTGGAATCACGATTGCCAACAATGTGGCGCTATAAAGAGTTGCTGCCGGTCGTGGATGAACCATGCGTAGGGAAATCAACCGGATTTACGCCCCTTGTGGCGGCGCCGCGTCTTGCCAAGGCGCTGGGCGCGCGTGAAATTTATCTCAAGAATGACGCGGTTAACTTCCCCACACTGTCCTTCAAGGATCGCGTGGTGGCCGTGGCGCTGAGCAAGGCCCGTGAATTTGGATTCGATATCGTTGGCTGTTCTTCCACCGGGAACCTTGCAAATTCAGTTGCCGCACAGTCGGCGGCCGCGGGATTCCGGAGCTTTATTTTTGTTCCTGCCGATCTGGAACCAGAAAAGTTGATCAATACTTCGGTTTATGGTGCGACGCTGGTTAAGGTCAGCGGAAATTACGACCAGGTCAACCGGCTCTGCTCCGAGATTTCGCAAAAGTACCCGTGGGGCATGGTGAACGTCAATCTGCGCACTTACTACTCTGAAGGTTCCAAGAGCTTTGGGTACGAAATTGCCGAACAGTTGGGATGGCGGGTCCCGCAGAACATCGTGGTTCCGATGGCCGGTGGGTCGCTGATTACGAAGATCCACAAGGCTTTTGGAGTGCTGCAGAAGCTGGGTTGGATTGAGCCGACCTCGACCAGATTTTATGGAGCTCAGGCAACGGGTTGTTCTCCGATCACGACGGCGGCAAAGAACGGGAGTTTTGAGATTGTCCCACAAAAGCCCAATACGATTGTGAAGTCGCTTTCAATCGGCAACCCGGCGGACGGTTTTTACGCCGCCAAGATGATCCGGGAAACTGGTGGAACGGGCGAAGATGTTTCGGACTCCGAAGTGGTGGAAGGCATTCGGCTGCTGGCTGAGACGGAAGGTTTTTTTGCGGAGACTGCCGGTGGCGTGACTGTGGCAGTGGCGCGCAAGCTGATCCGGCTGGGATGCCTGAACCCTGATGAATCCATTGTGCTGGCCATTACAGGAAACGGGCTGAAGACCATCGGCGCCGTGAGCGGGGAGATCACCGCGGAGGAAGCAATCCGGCCGAAGCTGGCAGATTTTGAAGACCGCTATATGAGCATCCACGCGACGGCAAGCGTCTGATGCGCGCGTTCAAGAAGAGCAATGCTATGAATCGCCGCTGCTCTTCAGGGAAAGATTAGAAAGACTGGAGGAAGACTCTTTTGCAAATTACCGTTCGCATTCCCCCGCCGTTGAGGAAATACACAGAAGGCGCTGAAAGCGTTGAATCAGCGGCCCAGAACCTGAGTGAGCTTTTTGACGGGCTCGACAAGAAATTTCCCGGCATCAAAAAGGTACTTTGTGCTGAAGACGGCACGCCGCACCGGTTTCTGAATATCTACGTAAATGACGAGGATATCCGCTTCCTCGGAGGCTTGCAGTACAGCTTTAATGAAGGCGACGAGGTGTTGTTGATTCCCGCAATTGCCGGAGGCGCTCCGATCGATACTCCGAAAGTCCTCTATTTCGGACGCCGGTAACCCCATGCCTCAGCGCGGCTCAGTACGTGTTCCTGCAACCAGTGCCAATCTTGGGTGCGCCTTTGACTGCGCGGCGCTCGCACTGAGCCTTTATCTCGACATTCATGTTACGCGGTGGTCTGACCTTGGAGTTAGTGTTCACTACCAGGGCGTCAATCCGGAAAGAATCCCTTCTGATGAAACCAATCTGATTGCAGCCAGCATGAAGAGGATTCTCAAACGCTGGGGCAAAGACTACGGTTTCGATCTGGAGATCCACAATGAGATTCCCGTTGGCGTCGGGCTGGGGTCGAGCGCAGCAGCCATCGTAGGCGCCATTGCCGCGGCCCACTGGCTTACTGAAAAAGCGCTTTACGATGATGAGATGGTTTCACTGGCGACGGAAATTGAAGGGCACCCCGACAACGTTGCCGCCGCATGGCACGGGGGTTTTACCGTTGCGGTGCAGGAGAATCAACATGTTGTTGCCTATTCTACGCCCGTTCGAGACCTGTTCCACCTGGTGCTGGTAATTCCGGATTACGCGCTTCCAACGGAAAAGGCCCGAGCGGTCCTTCCAGCTCAGTATTCCAGGGCGGATGTAACCCACAATATCCAGCGTGCCGCCGTGCTGGCGGCGCAATTGTTTTCAGGCAAAGTTGATTTTCACCCCACCTTTTTTGACGATCACCTGCACCAGCCATACCGGGCGCCACTGATGCCGGGATTGAGCGAAGTCCTGGAGATGAAGCATCCCTGCCTGCTGGGCCTCTGCCTGAGCGGCGCCGGGCCCTCAATTCTGGCATTTACCAAAGGGAACGCGCCCGAGGTGGGAGAAGCTATCTGCCAGGTCCTGCGGGAAAAGGGCGTTGAATCCAGTTTTTCTGTTCTTGCGCCAGACAACCGCGGCGCTAAAGGCTGGAGTCTCCCGGTCTGATCGCCTGCTTCTTTTAATTTTTAAGATTGCAATTCATCCGCTCCGCTGCAACCGGGGCGCTAGTATTGAATTGTCGTGAGCCGGCCTGCACTTTCATTACGCAGCCAGACGTAAATAGGGGCCCGTGGACTGGGCGGCGGCCATGGCATCTCAATTTTCAGTGTTTGCTCCTGGGGATTGCCACTTACCGGTGTGGGGATCCCTTGCACCGGGTAACCTGCATCGGGACTCCAGCCTGTCTTATCAATCATCTGCAAATCCTCACCTGTAAGCGTGCCCGCGTAAAGAGAACCTTCCAGCTTCTCATTGGTCAGGCTGAATTTGAGGATTCGCGGCAATCTTGTCACGCGGCCCAGCGAGTAAGGATCCGAGCTGCCGGTCGTCTGGTCGGTCACGATAGCGTCAAGCAGACAACCTGACTGGCCAACTGTGCCTGGATCAACGGAGAGGAACAGAACGCCGCTGCCTGCAAAATCCAGCTGCGCTGAACCGTTGTGATCGCCGGGATGCAACGTGAGCGACTGCCGGGTTTCGCTGTCGTTGCTGCAATTCAAAGTTAACGAAGGCGACGATCCCATGTTTTTCGCCTCGATGGCAAAACTGACTGCCGAGCCGGCGGGGATTTCACTTTTTTCGAGAGAAATATTGGTTTCCTTTGGAAACGATGCCCGTATATCCGTGATCTTCGGACGCGGGCCGACTACGTGAACGGCATCGGGCAAAGGCAGCGGCTTGCCAATTCCCTCAATGTGCAGGTCGGCGGTCAGTAGTTCGCCCTTGTGCGCCTTCGGGGCAAGCTCCAGAGTGACATTGCGCTCGCCCGGTTTGTCACTGCCATCAGAGACTGGGGCAAGCGTCCAGTGGGCTCCCTGGCTGGAAATAGCGGTAATCCGGTCCAGGCCGGAACCGTGGAGTGTCAGGGTTTGTTCTTTCTCTCCCATGTTGGCGCGCATGGGCAGGTCCGCCAGCTTTGGATTGGGTGGATGGATGGTCACGTGTACGTCCTGGATTGCTCCATTCAACTGGGTGAGCATCAAGAGATAGCTCCCTGGCTCAAGGCCAGTGGTGTCAATGTGTGTCTCCAGGCTGTGCTGCTCGCCTCCTTGCTTTCCCTTGTCAAGAGTGAAGGACAGGTCCTTTGCGTTGGAGTTCTGGTTGCCAGCTTTTACCAGGGCCAGCTTGTTCACAAACTCAAAGTCGGGGCCCGTAAGCTTGACGGCCACATCACCGCTGCCTTGAATAAGGTTGTCTTCAGAATCCGGCGCAATCTTGGCTGTTGAGAGGTCAGCGAACTTGTGAACTTCCACCGTGCCGGCCACGTCAAACGGCGTCCAGTCCCAGAAGGCCGCCAGTTTGTATTTACCAGGAGTAAGTGTCGTTTTCCTGAGATCCAGCGCCAGCGTATCGGCAGCAGAACCTACGGTTACAGTGACGGGGATTGAAGAGTGGTGGTCATCAGAAACCAATCGCCAGTCACGAGCACGTGTTAAGTCTCTCAATTGGGACCGAGTGGCGCAGGTCACATTAACATCCGACTTAAAGTCGATTGGCACGTGTGCCGTGGCAGGCAGTGAAGCCGTGGGTGGGCCGGTATCAGGGACCCGCCGCACCCACAAGTAGGCTGTTCGCGCTCTCTTGGCAGATGCTTTCTGGGTTGTGCAGAGTTCCAGGTTATTTGCTGTTGTAGGTTGTGCGAATGCGGCACGGAAATCCGTATCAGGAAACATCAGGGTGCGCATATTCTGGAGCAGAGAAGCTCCGCCTGCGGCCAGCCCGACCGGCGTGCTCCCCCAGAACAGGGCCGCCACCCAGGCTGCGACTCCGGCCGATTTCTGGAGTGTTCCGGAGCTGGTCTGCTCAGCCAGAGGATCATAAGATGAAAGTGCGGGAACAACAGCATGCAGAAGTTGGGTGGCCTGTTGATCTGCGGGTGCGGTGGAATTGATTGAAGGCAGTGAGACTCCATATTGAG
>JBJKQZ010000414.1:0-5955 GCA_046704865.1 Terriglobia bacterium | reverse complement strand
GGCGATCGATCTTGTTACGGGCTATCTGGCGAGAGTGCAGTGCCAGCGCGCCGCAGACGCTGCCGCCCTGGCGGGCGCCCAGTCATTCGTGGACAGTGGTTGCACGAGTTCAGGCGGATGTACCGCTGGAGGGTCGCAGCAAACCCCGGCAACACAGAAAGCCGTGGCTGTTGCCGGAGAGAATCCCGTAATGGGTCTTGCGCCAACCTCAGCAACAGTTTCAACTGCTTTCTCTTACCCTACCCCTGAAGATCCACAAATAACCGTTACGGTTTACAGAGACTCTGCACACGGGGATGCCGTGCCCACGATGTTCGCAAAGATATTCGGCATCAACCACATGGACATATCAGCTTCGGCAACCGCGGAGGCCTATAACCCTTCTGGAGGCGACACGCCAACGGGCGCAAGCTGCGTCAAGCCCTTTCTTGTTCCAAATTGCGATCCCAACTTCCCGGTTGCGAGCACCGATCCAACGGCTAATTTAGGATGTCCGTGTGGGTCTACCGGCATTTCCAACGGGGATTGTGCTGGAGGCTCGGCGAGTGCTGGTAAATACATGTCGTTTTATGTATACCCCAAGAATTATAGCGTGAGCCCCGGCCAGCTTGTTCATCCGGGTACTTGCACTTGGAATGGCACGTACTGCAGTGGTGGCGACGTAGGGTCCTGGTGGGTACTTCACAGCAACAACGGTCCCAGCCAGTGGAATACCATTGCGTTCGGCAACGCGAACGTGCTGAACATGAGCGCATCTGAATACAGGAACTACATCACCGAGTGCGCCCCGGAGACCCTTGCCTGCGGAACCACTCTTAACTCGCTGACGGGTGCGAAAGTAGGGCCTACGAACCAGGGTGTCGAGGCGCTCATCAACGCCAGCGGGCTTGGTTTGGGCCAAGGACAGGACTTCATGTGCAGCCCAACCTTTGCAGGCGGCAACGGCTATTGTAATTCGAATTTCACGATCACAGGCGGCGCCAACAATCCGTATAATTTGTCTGGTCAGTCCTATACCGGCGGTCCCAGCGACTCGATTGCTACCGTTGTTCTTTATGATTGCCCGGACTCCTCGAATACCGGTTGCTATAGTTCCACTGTGCCTTACAGTGTGAATTTAAGCCCCGGCTCCAATGATATCGTGACAGTCGAAGGGTACATGCAACTGTTCATTCAAGACGTAAACCACGTTGGCAACAGCGACCTTGTCGATACGGTCGTTTTAAACCTGTTAGGGTGCAGCGGCGGTACTGGGAGTGGATCTGGATCGACTACTCCCCCAACTGCTGTCGGCGGAGGCGGTTCGCCCATTCCCATCCGGTTGATTCATCAGTAGGGTGCTGCAATCTGGTTCAGATTTCATCTTGTTTGGCCAGAAGTTAGCAAAAGATGTAAGCACGTCCTAAAATAAGAAAGGCGAGACTTGCTGTCCCAATATAGCTTGGGACCTCGGCTGTTGATTTCTCGATTTCCTTAACCTTTTGTTCTGTTTTACCCATAGTCGGCCTGATAACTGAAGGCGGAGCATGACCCTGTCTACTTCTGGTGACATCTATGTGCTTTTGCTGTCTCTGGCAGTTGTCATTAGTTGTTGAAGAATAAGCAGTTAAGTCAATTCAAGCCATTCGAAGTAGGGCAAGAACCGCTAACACCCGCCAAAAGGCAATTTAACGAGCTGTTAATCCCGCTTTCCACCTTCTGTATTACTCAATTGGTACGCGACGTGCTCCATACGTGTGTTTGCCACAGGTTTGTCCAGGAGAAAAAGTGGCAACCGACATGAGATTGCTATCATTTGAAGGGGTCCAAATGAGCCAATCACTTTTCGATCATCAGCGGTCCAGCGGACTGTTGACGGCAAGGCGGCCCGAAGGCTGCGGGATGCTGCTATCAGTGGTTGTGCCCTGCAAGAACGAAGAAGAAGGGCTTCGGGAAGCACACCGCCGACTTGTATCGGCGCTTGAATCCGCAACAACCCTTGATCAGCCTGCAACCGGATCGGGATTGATGCCGGTTGGCGAGGCTCAAGACCCGATTCATCAAGCGGCCACCACTTCGTCACCCGCCGCACCCACAGTCACAGAGTTCCGAAGCGGTGCGTCGGGCGGCCGTGACATTGGAACACCGACCTGTTTCGAAATCATTTACGTGGATGACGGAAGTACGGACGGGACGGCAAGAATACTGCGTGAAATTCAGGCTGGAGACAACTGTGTCCGGGTGCTTCGGCTTTCGCGCAACTTCGGCCACCAGGTTGCCATCACAGCCGGTCTGGAGCATGCTTCCGGGGATGCGGTGGTTATCATTGATGCGGATTTGCAGGACCCGCCGGAAACAATCGGAGAATTTCTGGCCCGCTGGCGGGAAGGCTACGATGTAGTCTACGGCCTGAGGACAGATCGGCCCGGAGAAACGGCTTTCAAGCTTTGGACGGCCAAGGCGTTCTATCGTTTTATCAACCGCCTGTCAGATACGCGCATTCCTCTTGATACGGGAGATTTTCGCCTGATGGATCGCGCCGCAGTGGATGCCCTGCTTTCCATGCCGGAGCGCGACCGTTTTGTAAGGGGAATGGTGAGCTGGCTTGGGTACTCGCAGGTGGCCGTGCCGTATCGACGGGCAGCCCGGTATGCAGGTAATACCAAGTACCCGCTCTTCAAGATGCTGCGGCTGGCTACAGATGGCATCCTTTCGTTTTCGATTACACCGTTGAGATTAGCCACATGGATGGGATTCGCCGCGTCTGCCCTGGCGATTTTCGGAATACTTTTTGCACTGTACGACCGCTTCTTTGCGGCTGGAGTCGTCAGAGGCTGGACCTCATCCCTTATCGCTGTTTTGTTCATAGGCGGCGTTCAATTGATCTGCCTCGGCATCATCGGCGAGTACGTCGGGCGAATCTACGGGGAATCCAAGAGGCGGCCGCTCTATTTTGTGCGCGAACGCCTGGGCTTTGACGCCCAGAATCAATCCAGCGTTGCAGGCGTGGCCGAAAGAATTGCCAAGTGACTCAGCCACAGATGGTCTGATGACTCGCTGAGCTAGCGAGTGGCTCCCATTTATGCCCGACACCATGACTCCAAGCTCCGAATACGAACAGGCACCCGACCTCGTGTCCATCCCGAACTCTGAGTCCCGCTTTACAAAGCTGAGTTCCCTGCTGCGTAAATGTTTCTCATTTCCTGCACTACTGGGTGCGGTGCTTGTGGGTGTGACTTTTGAGATTGACCGGCCCCTGCGTCTGGATCCCGATACCTGGTGGCACCTCAAGTATGGGACCATGATCCTGCAGACGGGCCATTGGCCAACGGTTGATAAGTGGTCATTCACGGCCAGCGGAATGCCGGGTGCGGCCTACGAGTGGGGTGGCGAAGTCATAACCGCGCTCGCCTACCGCTGGGGAGGCCTGCGCGGCATGGACGTGCTGCTCATTACTCTGACCAGTATTATTGTCCTTCTGCTTTATTACTTCGCTTGGCTTCGGTGCCGCAATTCCAAAGCCGCGTTCGCAGCGACAATCCTGATGTATCCCGTTGCGGCCCTCTGCTTTACGCTCCGCCCTCAGTTGTTCGGTTACATATTCCTGCTCATCACGCTCATTTCTCTGGAGCGGTACCGGCAGGGGGAACAGAAAAGCCTCTGGATTTTGCCTCCGCTTTTTCTGGCCTGGGTTAATACGCATGGATCTTTCACTCTTGGCTTTATGGTGCTGGGGCTTTACTGGCTGAGCGGATTGAAGGACATCTCAGCCGGAAGGCTCACCTCAGTCCGTTGGCGGCCTGAGCAGAGGCTACACCTGGAGCTAGTTGGACTGCTAAGTGTAGCGGTTCTCCCGCTCACTCCTTACGGCACTCGATTAGCGGCAGTACCGTTGGAGTACGCGAATTCTCTGCCGCTTAATCACTCTGACATTATTGAATGGCAACCTCTGAGCGCAAACCTTTGGGAGGCAAAGTTATTGTTGCTTCTCCTGTTCGCGTTCATCGTGGCGCAGATCACATTTCATTTCCGGTATCGCATTGAGGAATTCGGTTTATTCCTGCTTGTGGCCTATCTGACTTTTGTCCATTTCCGCTTCGCAATCGTTTATGCAATCGTCTTTGCACCTCTCGCGGCGGAAATTCTTGTCCGCTGGATGCCCACTTACGATCCCAAGGTCGATAAACCCGGAATCAACGCGCTCCTTATGATTGCTGTAGCCATTTGCATGGTGTGGTTCCTCCCATCACAGAATGCCCTGGCGAAAAACGTGGCTAGGACTTACCCCGTCGACGCAGTGCGTTATCTGAAAGCTCATCCAATTCCCGGTCACATGTTTAACGATTACACCTATGGCGGATACCTTGTTTGGACGATTGCCCCCGAAACCAAGGTGTTTATCGACGGAAGGGGCAATTTCTATGAGCCGACGGGGGTCTTCCTGGCTTACACAGATGTCGTTTCCTTGAAGCCCGACACAATGGCTGTGCTGCAAAGTTACCAGATCAACTATTGCCTGATTCCGCAGGATAGCGCCCTGGCGACTTTGCTCATCGCCAGTTCGGGGTGGAAAGAGGTCTACAAAGACAGCCTGAGCGCCATTTTCGTCCGCGACGAGACCAGCAAGAATAATGCGAACCGCCCCGATCTTACGGAGCCACAACACAAAGCCCAAATGGGCGGAAAAAGGAATTCCACGCTGTGAAAGACAGGCTGATCAGGGCCTGGGTATTTCCTTATGGCAATTGAAACTTTAATTCCAGTTCAGGAGCAGAAGCGTTCAGGCATTCTTCCAGTGCTGCAAAAGTGCTTCTCGTTCCCCATACTTCTCGGCGTGCTGCTCGTGGCGCTCAACGCCGTTATCATGAACCCCACATTCCGAGTGGAACCGGATACATGGTGGCACCTTAAGTTCGGCCAGGAAATTCTGCTCACTGGCCATTGGCTCAAGCATGACATCTACTCTTTTACCGCCTATGGGAATGATCCTCTGTCTTACGAGTGGTTGGGCGAGGTTGTGATCGCGCTTGCATATAAAATCGGCGGACTTCGTGGTTTGCATACTCTACTATTCGTCCTCTCGAGCGCCATTCTTCTGCTGGTGTACTATTACGCAACTTTGCGCAGCCACAACTCCAAAGCCGGCCTCGTCGGAGCCGTACTGGTAATACCGATGGCAGCGATGTGCTTTACGCTGCGTCCCCAACTGCTGGGGTACATATACTTCCTTGTCACACTCATCGTCATTGAGCGCTATCGGCAGGGATTGCAAAAATCGCTCTGGATTCTCCCTCCGCTGTTCCTGATTTGGGTTAACACGCACGGCTCTTTTATCGTGGGGCTTTGCGTCCTTGGGTTGTACTGGGTATGCGGCCTCCGCCGCTTCAGCATAGGAGGGCTCACGACAGAGCCGTGGGAACCCAAACAGAGGATCCACATTGAACTGGTATTCCTGTTTAGCATCCTGGCTCTGCCGATCACTCCATTTGGGGGCGAGGCTGCCATTTTCCCTATCGAAAAAGCACTCTTCTTTCCCAGCCAGGCTGCGCATATCCAGGAATGGCTGCCGCTGAATTTCAGCCAGTGGGAACCCAAGTAGATGCTGCTGCTCCTGCTTGCCTTTCTCCTGGCCCAGGTCACTATCCGGCAATCCTACGGCGTTCCAGAACTTTTTCTGGTTTTGTTTACGGCTTATATGACCTGTGTCCATACAAGGTTCATCATATTGTTTGCGCTCGTATTTGCCCCGCTTTTGGCGATCATCGTGTCGCGCTGGACACCATCCTACGATCCGAAAAAGGACAAGCCCATCGTTAACGCCGTGCTCATCGCAGCAATTGCGGTGGCGATAGTCCGTACATCACCAACGAAAAAGGACCTCGCCAAGCAGGTCTCCAAAGACTTCCCCGTTGCTGCAGTTCAATACCTGCGTAATCATAATGTGGCCGGCCCGATGTACAACGATTACGGCTATGG
>JBJKQZ010000413.1:0-2728 GCA_046704865.1 Terriglobia bacterium | reverse complement strand
AGGGTAAGCAATCAGGGCAGACATCGCGTCGGGAGAAATGCTCAAAGTACGACCGGATTCAGCTCCCAGCTTTTGCAGAAAATGGCTCACGAGCAGCGGAATATCCTCCTCGCGATGGCGCAGCGGTGGAAGGTCGATCTCAATCACTCGAAGCCGGTAGAAAAGGTCTTCGCGGAATTTCCCCTCGGTCACCAGGTCCGCCAGGTTGCGGTTTGAAGCTGCAATCATCCGGACGTCAATCCGGATGGATTGGTTCGATCCCACGGGCCGCACTTCCTGCGCTTCCAGGGTACGCAGCAATTTAACCTGAAGAGCGGGGCTCATTTCCGAAACTTCATCAAGGAATACGGTCCCTCCATTGGCATCTTCAAAAATGCCGACTTTGTTCACGCTGGCTCCTGTAAAAGAACCGCGCACGTGGCCGAACAGTTCGGATTCGAGCAATGATTCAGTAAACGCTCCGCAGTTGACGGCCATGAATCGCTGCAGGGCGCGCGGGCCATTTGCATGGATGGCACGGGCCACAAGCTCTTTGCCGGTTCCGCTCTCTCCGGTAATCAGAACCGTGGCGCGGGAATCCGCAACCATCCCGATCTTCTTGTAGACTTCCAGCATGGCGGAGCTGCGGCCCACCAGTGACGAGAGCGGTGCCGGAGCTTCGGCGGGCGGAGTCAGGTTGCGATTTTCACGGACCAGATTGCGATTTTCCAGGGCCCGCCGCACGCGGTTCACAACATCTTCAATCTTGAAAGGCTTAGATAGATAATCGAACGCGCCCGCCTTGACGGCTTCAATGGCTGTTTCCATTGAACCGAAGGCCGTAATCAGAATCACCTCTGAATCCGGCTGGATCGACTTGAAAGCCCGAAGCACGTCAAGCCCGTTCAACTCCGGGCCCAGGCGAATGTCACTGAGGATCACGTCGAAGCGGGCCGCCTTGCCCTCAGCAAGTGCCTCCTGCGCGCCTGAGGCCACAACCACCTGATAACCTTCACTCTCCAGAACTTCGGATAGGAGGTCCCGCGTGTCGGAATCATCATCAACCACAAGAATTCTAGCGTTTCGGTTTCCCATAGTGTCCTGGATTGTAAGATAAGTTCGAAATTCCTTTTAGGCTGGGAACTCAACCTTTGAGCCAGTGGGCGCCGCGGTCTTTGCATCCAAGGGTTGGCGACAATCCTCCGGCAGAATAATCGTAAATCGCGTGCCGCGCCCGGGTTCGCTCTCAGCCCGGATGGACCCACGGTGCTGGCGGATAATCTGGTCAGAGATCGCAAGGCCAAGGCCTGCTCCCGTACCCATCCTCTTGGTGGTAAACATCGGCTCAAAAATCCGTTGGAGAGTTTCCTGCCCAATTCCTATACCGGTATCCTCTACTTCAATGACTACAGTCTTTTCCTGATCAGGAGCCGGAAAGCGTGTTCGGGTTGTGAGGGTCCCGCCTGCGGGCATGGCGTCCATGCTGTTGTTGATCAGGTTCAGCATCACCTGTTGCAGATAACCGGGATCAGCATAGACAGGAGGGCATTTGCGTGCCCAATCCATCACCACATGGATGTGCCGGTGTTGAAGAGCAGGAGAAGAGAGTGTCAACGAATCTTCAAGCAACTGGGCAACGTCAACCTTTTCCAGCCGAAGATCAAACTGACGTGTCCAGGAGAGCAATTGCCTGACGCTGCGCACAATGCTGTCAATCTGGCGTTCAATGATTTCAAGCCGCCGGGCGCCGGCCGCGCCGCCCACTCCCTGCCGCGAAAGCAGCTGAACGTGCCCGGAGATCGAATTGAGAGGTGTACCGATTTCATGCGCCAGGCCGGCTGCGAGTTGGCCCGCAATCGCCAGCCGCTCGGAGCGTGCCAGGGTCTTTTGCGTCTCAAAGAGCTCCTCGTTAATCCGCTTCAGTTCCTCATTGCGGCTTGCAAGCTCCGCTGTGGCATCCTGAACTTTTTGGCCAAGCTCGGCATTAAAGCTCTCAACTCGCGCCAGCATGCGGTTCAATCGCTCGGCAAGCTGCCCGATTTCATCGTGGCTTCGGACGCGCGCACGCGCTTGCAGAGATTTCCCTTCCGCCGAATCCATCACCCGGATCATCTCCTTGACGGGCCCGCGAATACTCTTGAGGAAAAAGACATGGATCACCAGAATCAGGAAACCCAGTCCTGCCAGCGTCACCAGAAGGTTGCGGAGAACCAGGCGTTCGGTGATCATGCTCAAATGCAGTTTGGAAACTTTAAGGTTCAGGCAGGCAATGGACTTGCCGTCATCGTGGATGGTCGTGCCCATAATCCAGTCATTCCCATCCGGAGTGTCGATCGTGATCTGGTCAGGATCAGCCTGCTGGTAGTCGTTGTAGTTCTGGATGTCATGAATATAATCCAGCTCAAGGACCTGCCCATGGGGGTCGGTGGTAACAATCAGTTGATGCCGTGGCACATGGGTGAAAACATCGGCCTGCGTAATGCTTGGGAAATCAAGCTCCAACTGGCGTAGAGCCCGCATCAAGACGGTGGGATTCTCAAGAGCGTGCTCATCCACCAGTTGCTGCGCGATGGACCGCGCCTGTGCCAGAGCCTTGCGGTACGTATCCTCCTCTACCAACTGCCGGGTGAGGAGCATGGCAATATACGTTGACACCGCGACGACGGAGATAACCGCCACCGCTATGATGAGAACGATCTTGCCCTGTAACCCGAGCCGGCGAAGCGTCATGATATTACACCTGCGGATT
>JBJKQZ010000412.1:0-3352 GCA_046704865.1 Terriglobia bacterium | reverse complement strand
TTCCATCGGAGCACGCCACCGCCTCATGGTCAGCTGCGGGCATTCTTGCGCATGAATACCCGGGGCCGTTGACGAAGCTTTTTGCCTACGGTTTGGCTTCGGCCATCAGCGCTTCCCGCGTAACAGGCCAGGAACACTTTCCATCCGATGTTTTGATTGGCAGTGTGCTTGGCTACCTTGTGGCACAACACGTTTACCATGCTCACCATAATCCCGAAATCTGGGGCGACAGTTGGAGAATGCCCGGGCGTGCCCCAGAGGAAACCAGCACCCGGCAACCGGATAGTATGGGCTCGCCCTACGTCCCGCTGGACAGTTGGGTATACCCGGCAATTGAGCGACTGGAGGCAATGGGCTACGTCCAGACGGCGATGCTCGGAATGCGGCCGTGGACACGCCTTGAATGCGCTCGTCTGGTGGAAGAGGCGACGGACGACCAGAGCCACGAGGAAAAAGACCCAAAAGCGGCAGACCAACTGATTGCAAGCTTGCAACAGGAATTTGCCAATGATATCGCTCTTCTGAGCGGGGCCCGCAACAGGAGCCTTGAACTGGAGTCCGTATACACTCGGCTCACCGATATCGCGGGCCAGCCGCTGACGGACGGTTATCACTTTGCGCAGACCATCACGAATGATTTCGGACGTCCTTATGGGCAAGGCTTCAACGACGTAACGGGAATTACCGGGTGGGCGTCCTCTGGGCCGTTCACGGCGTATCTGCAAGGCGAATACCAGCATGCTCCCGCCGGCCCGGTGCTTCCGATGGCAGCCCGGCAATTCATCACCACCGGAGACTTCGGACTGCCGCTTCCACCGGCGCTTACCTCGCCAGGCGTGGACCGCTTTCGCGCTCTTGACGCTTATGTGGCAATGAACTTTGAGAACTGGCAGATATCTTTTGGCAAACAGAGTCTCTGGTGGGGCCCGGACCAGGGCGGCTCAATGATGTTCAGCGACAACGCTGAGCCGGTCACCATGCTCAGGATCAGCCGCGTCAGCCCCATCAAGCTGCCGGGCATCGGAAGCTGGCTGGGACCCGTGCGGACCGAATTCTTTATTGGGCGGCTGAGCGGACAGGAATTTGTCTATAGCGCGCAGACAGGGTTGGTCGGGCAGTGGGGCCAGGCGCTCTCAGACCAGCCCATGATTCACGGTGAAAAGATCAGCTTCAAGCCCACACCGAATCTGGAGTTTGGATTTTCGAGCACAGCGCTTTTTGCCGGCGCGGGCGTGCCGTTCAACACCAGGACGTTCCTTCGCAGTCTGTTCTCAACCGGCAATGGCACCCCTGGATGCTACCAGATCAGCGCTGTTTGTCCCCGGATCGATCCCGGTGATCGGCGTTCAGGGTTTGACATGACTTACCGGCTGCCCGGGTTGCGCAACTGGGCAACGTTTTACACCGATTCGTACACTGACGACCAGATTTCGCCGGTTGCCTATTTCGACCGGTCGGCCAACAGTGCGGGACTCTATTTCTCCCATCTTCCGAAACTACCGAAATTTGATCTCCGGCTGGAGGGGGTATACACGGACAATCCTATCGGTGGCGGTGTCTGCTGCGGATTCTACTATACGAACCTTCGTTATCGGAATGGTTATACGAATGATGGTAACCTGATTGGAAGCTGGGTAGGACGCGATGGGCAGGGGGAACAGGCTTGGTTGACCTATTGGGAAGGCCCTCGCAGTTACATAAGATTCAATTACCGCCACCAGCAAGTGAGCCACCAGTTCGTTCCTTTTGGTGGCAGATTGGATGACGGAGGTGTAGAAGCCAGTTTCTGGCTGGGGCGGGAACTGAGTGTTTCTGCCGCGCTGCAGTATGAGAAGTGGAACTTCCCAATCCTGCGCCCCGGGCCCACTTCTGATTTCACGTCATCAGTGCAGCTTACTTACTGGCCGCGGTGGCAACTGCATTAAGTGAGATTGGCGTGGCGGTAAGGAGAAGTTTGAAAGGAAGCAAGGTTTGAGCGATCTTCCAACAGAAACGGCGATCGGGCGCGACCGGGTTTATCCGCCTGATGAAATTGTGGGAGACGCGATGCACGAGGAACCGGCGCGTGAGCGCAGTGTGATGCGGGTGCGGCTACTGTGGAATAGCCGCCGCTTACTGATGCGAGCCGGGCTCTGCGGGCTGATCCTCGCTACGGCGATTGCCTTCCTGATTTCCAAGCGCTACCGATCAACGGCCGAGTTGATGCCGCCCAATCAGTCCATGGGTACGGGGGCTGAGATGCTCGCTGCCTTGTCTTCCCAGGTTAGCGGAGGATTCGCGGGGCTTGCGGAAAATGCGCTGGGAATGAAAACAACCGGCGCCTTGTTCGTTGGGATCCTGAAGAGCGATACGGTGCTGGACCATGTGATCCGCAAGTTCGACCTTCAAAAAATATATGGGACAGCCTACATCGAAGATGCCCGCAAGGTACTGGCCTCGAAAACAGATATTTCCGAGGATCACCAGAGCGGCATCATCAGCATCAGCGTTACCGACCAAGATCCCCATCGGGCGGCGGCGATGGCGCAGGAATATGTGAACCAATTGAATTGGGTGGTAACTCACCTAAATACGTCCGCTGCTCACCGTGAGAGGGTGTTTCTGGATGAGCGGTTGAAACAGGTGAAGGCAAATCTTGAAGATGCTGAAAAGAACTTCAGCCAGTTTGCCAGCCAGAAGGGCGCGATTGATGTTCCGAGCCAGGGTAAGGCGATTGTGACCGCGGCGGCCACGCTTCAGGGGCAACTGATTGCAGCGGAGTCTGAACTGCAGGGATTGAAGCAGATTTATACAGATAATAATGTGCGCGTGCGTGCTGTGCAGGCGAGAGTGGATGAATTGCGCGACGCACTGCGGAACATTGCCGGCAGGGGCGCTGACGAAAAAAGTTCGGCTGAGCAACTTTATCCCTCGATCCGTGAATTGCCGCTGCTTGGAATGACCTATGCCGATCTATTGCGGCGGACCAAGGTGCAGGAGGCGATCTTTGAAACGCTGACGAAACAGGATGAACTGGCCAAGGTGGAGGAGGCAAAGGAAGTGCCAAGCGTCAAGGTGCTCGATCCGCCTGAGGTACCGCAGAAAAAATCATTTCCCCCGCGACTATTGATCATGTTTCTAGGTACCGCGCTTGCAGGGGTTTTCTGCGCGACATGGATCCTCACTCGGTCTGCGTGGGAAGCTGTTGACCGGGCCGATCCGCGCAAGGCCGTGGCTCTTGAAGTATGGTCCGACGTTCGAGCAAGCATGCCCTGGGTCTCGAGTAACGGGTCTGGTGGGAGTGCGGGATGGCTGAAGAAAAGGTTTGGCCGGGAAAAGAACAACGAACTCCGAGAAAATGGGCACGAAAAAG
>JBJKQZ010000411.1:0-2724 GCA_046704865.1 Terriglobia bacterium | reverse complement strand
CTTCCGTTTGCCTGCACACGGCTGGTTCAGGGCTTTTCGTGCAGGGCCTTCTCGATAGCTGCCTCGGCCACCGGAGCCAGCAAAGCAAAGCCCCGGTCGTTCGGGTGCAGGCCGTCATTTGAGTAACCGTTCCTCAGCATGCCTTTGCTGTCCACCAGCGCCGAATAGTAATCAGCATATGTAGCGTGAACCCGGGCGGCATACTTCCTGATCCAGGCGTTCAGTTCAAGAATCTGAGCAGGCGGGCGGCGCTCGGTTTGCGGGTGCGCGGTGTAATCGCTGACCGGCGTAAGCGAGCAGAGAATCACCTTGATGTCATGCGCCTGGGCAAGCTCGGTGATGGCCTGATAGTTTTCCTCGATCATCTTTGCCGTTTCCGGTCCGGTATTGCGGGCGATGACATTGGTCCCGGCCAGGAGGGTCACCGCGGCCGGCTTGAGGTCAATAACGTCCGGAAACATACGGACAAGCATCTGAGGAGTGGTCTGGCCGCTGATGCCTCGGTTCACATAGGGCTTATCCGGGAAGAATTTCTCCAGGTTCCAGATGTCTGTAATGGAGTCTCCAAGGAATACAACCCGGCCGGGAACGCTCGGCTCCGCTTCCAGACGCAGGTCATCCTGATGGTAGCGGCCAAGCTGGTTCCAGTCCTGCAATTCGCCCGCAAGCTTTTCGGCCGCAGGCGCCAGGCAACAGCCGGCCTTGGGGGGATTAAAATCCTGGACCAGTTGCGCCCGCAGGTTCGTGGAAAGTGCGAATGACTGCAGCAGCAACAGGGCCAGCAAGGTTGATGGCAAACGCATAGGTTCTCCCTTCAGCATTTGGATGGCTGTCTACTATAAGGCAGGTTCAGATGTTTTGAGAGAGATTTTGAAACTGAGTTGGACTTATTGGCCCATGCCCGGCAAGAGCACGCGCAATGCTGTTATCCGCCGGTAATAGAAGGAGGGCATTACTCTAAGCGCGCCACGCAGCCACGAATACGGAATTCGAGTCCCTCCTTCAGAGCACAAAATTACATGCGAAAAGTTGAAGGGAGTTCCGAAGAGCCCGACTCTATTTCGAGCTTGGCGGAAAGAAAGTTCAACAGGTCTTTCAGCGTGAGGACAGCGACGAGCCGGCCGTCCTGGACCACCATTAACCTGCTGTTCTGTGATTTTCTCATCTGGGCAAGAGCTTTTACGGCGTCGGTGTCAGGAGACACCGTGTCGTCGGCACAGTAGGACCGCATCACAGCCTGCACACTGTTCTGCGCCCACTCAGTGCGTGGGACCTCCTTTACCTCTTTCGTGGTAATGCACCCCAGCAGTTGATTCGTTTCGTTGACCACTGGAAACATTTTGTAGTGGAACTTGTAAATATAGTTCTCCACCAGGTCTTCGAGAGAGATTGCGGGAGAAACCGTAACCGGGTTGGTATTCATAAATCGCCGGATTGGCTCACCCTGAAGCATCCGCTGGACCAGGAGTTGCTGATACGAACCTTGCGCGGCGCTCTTCAGGAACATTCCAATGAGGAACCACCACACCGCCCCGATAAAGTCTCCAACCAGCAGCCGGTAAACGCCAAAAGCCATCAGCAGCACTCCAAAACCCGAGCCAATGGTCGAGGCAATGCGCGTTGCCTGCCAGATGTTGCCTTTCCAGTGCCACAAGAGCGAACGCAGCACCCGCCCGCCATCCAAAGGAAAGGCCGGAACCATATTGAAGGCCGCCAGGATCCAGTTGATCCAGGCCAGATAAGAAAACACGCCCACGGCAACAACTGGCAGGCTGCCATGAGTGGTCGCCGCAAGCACATAAAAAACTCCACCGACTACAACGCTGGTGAGCGGCCCTGCGATCGCCATCAGGAATTCAGCCTTGGCGCTGGGGGGCTCCTGGTCCATCTCTGCAACACCGCCAAAAATGAACAGCGTGATTCCTTTCATGGGCAGGCCGTTCTTTCGGGCCACCAGCGAATGCGCAAGTTCGTGGACAATGATGGAAACAAAAAGCAGAACAGCGCCGGAAATTCCCATCAACCAGTATTCGGCATGGGAAAGGCCGGGATAAATGTGCGGGAAAAAACCTACCGCCAGAGACCATGTGATCAGCACGGCAATGACAAGCCAACTGGCATCCACACGGACCGCAAAGCCAAACATCTTGAACAACGTGATGCTACGTCCGAACATGGCGCTCCTCCGTTCTTAAGTAGCGTTTGAGTCTCACAAGCACGACCGACTTGTTCAAGCAAGCGCTTCTGTCCCAACTTCGCCTTCTATTAAGTAAGATGAGGCCGCACCTGATGACGTTATCTTTATTCTATTCCTGCCGGTGGCGTGAAACAATTTGCGGCGCCGGAAGAGGGTGCATGTCCAATTGGCAGAGGGGAGTGTCTGCTCCTGGAGACACAGGCGGCCACCCTCGGTGACAGGAGCTACAGATGGGCGGAACGAGCTGCTGACCGTTCAGCCAATACGCGGCCCGAGCACTGCAATTAAAGCCTGAAGGGTCGCGTTGGCGCTTAATCAAACGAATGTGTGAGTTCAGCGTCTCCTGAATTGGGCCGAACGAGCGTGGCCCGGACCACGTCGCCTTCCCGTGCCAGGGCGGTGATCCGGGCATCCACGACGCGGGGTGATTTGAGTTTCAGACCCTCCGTATAGACAGTCAGCGTGGTGGGATAATTCTCCACCAGCGCAACTTTGATGCGAAGTTGTTTTCGAGAGGCGACCCAGGC